>JBCCFC010000712.1:0-7124 GCA_039029935.1 Chloroflexota bacterium | reverse complement strand
TCCACGTCCTGAATCAGCAAACCTGTCACCCGAAGCGCGTGTCAAAGAGGCCGAGGCATTGGTTGAGCAGCTATACACCAAATATGATGATGCCGAGCCAGTGCGCATTGGTGCAGCTTATAAACTAGCATCCATCGGCGATACTGCGTTGGCAACGCAACTGCTCGGTCAAGCACTCTATGATAATCGCGAAAGTGTGCGTCGCGCTGCCACCTACGGCCTGATTGCCGTTGGTCCTGACGCGACCGCGACACTGATTGAGGCCGCACAGTCGCCTGTCAAATGGGTGCGCAAAGCAGGTGTCTATGCGCTGGGCGATGCCAGTCCATTGACCGATGACGTGTTACAGGTGGTTATGCAATGCTTGCATGAAGATCAATCCGTCTATGTACGCTCGGTTGCGGCGGGCACGTTGGGCTGTCTAGGGCGGCGCGCCATTGCCACAGATGAAGGCAAATCGCTGATCCCCGCCTGCCTCAATGCACTTGTACAAAGCCTTTCATACGAAGAAAATCGACCGGCAATGGACCGCGCGCAAAAACGATCCATCAAGTTTGTGCGCCCCACTGATGACTGTGATGTCTGTGAAGGCAATGGTGTAGACTTTGGCATGGATCGGTTTGAGCCTGTGCGCTCTGCCGTGCGTGAGAATGTCCTCTGGTCGATTGTCATCCTCTGTACACATGGAGCCGATGCGCTTGGTCCAGCATTGGAACCCGCCATTGATGCGCTCAAAGAGGTCATCCGCACGGATAAGAACGTCATCAATGTTGGCTTTGCGATGGATGCGCTGACGCGTCTGGCAAATGTTGGTCCAACGGACAATGAATCAGCACCTATCATCACCGAGCTACAAGAGAACCTGCTGTCAATTCTCGGTGAGTCACCTGTACAATGTTGGGAAGCATTGGTGCGTGGTGGGCTTGGTGGCGAGACGGTTGCTCAGTTTTCTGCATAATTCCTCAGACTTCTCTTCGATGATGATGCCGATAGCGGGTGTAGATAGTCGGCGGACATGAGCACATGTCCAGCCTACCATTTACACCCGCTATCTTGTTTGTCAAATCAGTTTTGGTCAATTAAAATACATTTGTTCCCAAATCACCCATGATTTAAAGTTATAAGGGAGAAGGCAAACAATGAAACAGCAAATTCTACCATTAGAGGGTCTTGATGAATCTATCTTTGTTGATCGTGAAGACGACCTAGAATATTTGTGGAAATGGGCAAATAATAAGCCCCAACCCGTATCCCGCTCAATTGCGCTCATTGGGCGACGGCGAACGGGCAAAACGGCCATTCTTTTAAAGCTCTTCAACCGTCTGTTTTTTAAACAAACGGATGTCATGCCCGTGTTTATCTCCTTTGCCCGCCACTTAAAACGTAGAAAACAACTGACGGTCTATGACTTTGTGAAAGAGTATATGCAAAGCTATGTTCGTTGTTATTTGGCATTTCAACACCGTGATCCTGCTTTACTGGAAGATGATGTTCGGCTTGAGGAACTACGTCAATATGCAGAGGAAAAACAGGATATCGTCATATTGAAATTGCTTGAGCGTTATGATCTTGCTATGAGTGCTGCAACAACATATGATGCTATCAACTTTGTGATTAATATGCCTCGAGGTCAAGCATGGAGAACCGAGATACAAACAGTTGTCATTGTTGATGAGTTTCAGGCTTTAACCAATGTTTACGATTCTGAGCAAGATATTTATTATGATTTAACGGATGGGTTTCAACAAGCTGCGGAGTCCCGTGTCGCCCCAATGTTGGTTTCAGGGTCAGCCGTCACCATGCTGATTGACCAAGCACTCGGCGGCATGTTATCAGGACGATTCAAGTATCGGGACATGCGCCCCCTGCCCAAAGAAGATAGCCACGATTTGGTCTTCCGATTGAGCGACTATATGCAGCATAAGGATAAAGGTGCGCATGTCGATGAAGAATTTGCCGAAGCTGTCTGGAAGATAACGGGCGGCTACCCCTTTAGCATTCATAGCTTGATGGATAGTAGTTCACCAGATTGTGTTGGTTATCCAAATTTGGATGCACTTAAAAAAGTGATTATCTATGAATTGACCGACTTTCGCGGCAGTTTGTTTCAACACTATTACGAAGAGTTTGGCAAGTTTATCCATGAACTCAACGAGGGCG
The DNA here is from genome assembly GCA_039029935.1 of Chloroflexota bacterium. Lineage (GTDB taxonomy): Bacteria > Chloroflexota > Anaerolineae > Caldilineales > Caldilineaceae. The sequence continues at coordinate 4,964 of JBCCFC010000712.1, read as the reverse complement.
ATACCACACGACAGGTGATGTTATGGGTCGCCAAACATGCGGATGAACTACTCATGGCAAAAAACATCGCCAAATCACTTGGGATTGACCGCAAAGAAGTTGCCAATGCCCTTGAGAAATTGCGTTGGGTGGATGTTATCAAGCGACAAGGATTGATCTCCTTTTACGGTCCAACCGACCCCATGCTGTGCCGCTATATCGAGTATCAACACAGCCTTGAGTTTGATGACTTTACACCCGAAACTGTTCTCAAAAATTGGGAAGACGAATACAAACAAATTCGCGGCGACCTCAATCAGGCTCTAGGTGAAATTGGCGAGCTCTATGCACGTATGGTGATGCGCGGCTTTGAAGGGCAGACGATAGATGGCTCCGACTACTTTACGTTATCCGGTGACGTGACACTGCCCAAATTCATGCGCATTGAGCGACGTGGCGGGTTGGTTGTGGAAGGTGAGTCTGTCGAAATAGATGTCACGGGCGAGTGGTTGATTAATCGTGATCTGGATCACCTGACCAAAGGGGCTTGGTTGGTGGAGGCAAAATATACGCAAGAGCCAATCACCAAACCCGTCGTCGCCCATTTTTTGAAGCAGTCCAAACATGTAGAGGAACGCTTTGGCTATCAGCAAGTGGTGCGTTGGTTCTTTTCCCGGAGTGGGTTTACGGGACCAGCCGAGACATTGATGAAGCAAGAGGGCGTGTTACATAGCGACTGGAAACAGTTTTTGGCATTAGCGCGGACAATGGGCTTTTTTGGCTTGCCGTCACGCAAAACCTAAATCTCACGCAATCCTTCTCGCATCCCCTCAAAATCTAAATAATCGTGAATATACGATTTCTTCACCAGCGTTCTCGGCAAATGCTCATCAAACTTATGTCGATTTGCCACTTCATCATCCTTCAAATCCGGTTCACGTTGCGCCAACAACTGTAGCCGCATCCGAATGATTTCTTCGCTTGCCGCGCCTCGCAAGACCAGATAAAAGGGTGATTTCTGTGCTGAAATATAAAATGGCAATGTGTCATCATGGCTCAACGAGACCACCAACGCCTCAAACGCGGCATTGCCAAGCCAAGGAAAAAGGGCATAGGTTTTACCCCCCATCGGCACAATGCCCTTCGTCGTCATCCCGTGATTGTTCGCAAGCCAACGCGCATCTTGTAGCCGCTGCCGTGCATTGGGCTGCAGATAGGGATAGAGGGTATCCTCGGACAGAACTTTGTGCATTTGTTGGAGAATGCGGTTGTGCGTCTTGGCATTGCCACCACTCCACATACCTTTGGCTTTTCCCTGCACCGCATGTGTCCAGATGATGCGCTGCCGTGCGTCAATATCGACCACCTGCCATGTTTTTCCTGCCAGCCCCAATCTGTCACCGACGGAAGGTACGGTCATGATACGCCCCACCTCTCCTTCGGCAGAACGCACGACATATTCTTCGTTGCTCTGGAAAACGGGGAAAAAGCGGAAATTGCGTACAATACGCTCACCCGCCAAACCGACGATTAGGCCACCGTGATCGACACGCTCGATGTGGTCATTCTCCATGAGGTGATGGAGCAGGGTGCGATACTCTTCAAAACTGATATGCTCAAAGGGTGGCAGGGTCAGAACGAGGCGAGCGAGATCGCTGGGATCAAGTTCGCCCATGGCGGTGAGGGTACTCATGGTCTGGTGATAGAGCAGGTTGAAGGGATAGCGGTCGTTGGTGATTGGCTCAACCCAGCGTTCCTCGGCATAGAGTTGGATGATGGCGATGGTTTGGAGCAGGTCCCAAGGAATCTGTTGGGCAAATATTTGATGACCTGATGGTACATCCTCGGTATTGACAAACCACATTTCAGAGGCCCCACCACGACGCCCCGACCGACCCAGCCGTTGCAGAAAACTTGCCACAGAATAAGGCGAGCCAAGCTGAAGCACCCGTTCCAGATGACCGATATCAATGCCCAACTCCAGTGTCAGCGTAGCGGCTGTGATAGCTCTCTGGTCCTCATCTTTCATGGACTCTTCGGCGGCTTGACGCAGCGTGGTCGAGATGCTGCCGTGATGCACATGATAGATATCGGGCATCTCCAGCCGTTGCGCCATCCGTCGCAGGATGCCAATCACATCTTCGGCCTGCGAGCGGTTGTTGGCGAAAATTAGAACTTTGTTTTTTTCATGCACCGTGTCAAAAATATACTGCTCATGCGGACCGATACTTTGCGCACTACCAACATAAAAATGCTCCACAGCCAGTCGAATTTGGCTTGATTTGGTCGTGGTCACAGTGGTGACGCCTCGTCCGGTCTTGGCCTCTAGCCACTCTTCCGCAGCTTCATATCCACCCAGCGTGGCTGACAAGCCCACCCGTCGCGGATTGCATTTTGCCATATATGCCAGTCGCGCTAGCTGACAGAGAACCTGCTGACCACGCTCGCTGTTCATAAAGACATGCACCTCATCAATGACGATAAAGCGTAAATCGCCAAAGATGCGTGGAATGTCTCGTGGATAATTGATGAGGATACTTTCGATAGACTCTGGTGTAATTTGCAAAACACCCTTGGGCTTGTTGCGTAAGCGTTTCTTTTGACCGGGCGAAATGTCGCCATGCCACGCATAGACAGGCATCTCCGCCTCTAGCAGCAAATCGTTGAGCCGCAAAAATTGGTCATTAATTAGTGCCTTGGTCGGACCAATATACATCGCCCCCACCGATTTTGATGGGTTGGTATGCAACTCGGTCAAGATAGGTAGAAAGGCCGCTTCTGTTTTGCCCGATGCCGTACCCGCTGCCAAAATTAGATGGTTATCGCTGTCAAAGACGATGCGACAAGCCTCGACTTGCAGGTCACGTAGTTCGGTCCATTTGTTGCGATAGATGTAATCTTGGATAAAGGGCGCCAGACGATAAAACGGATTTGTACTCATGACTACCAATTAAACTCCGCAAAAGGATCACGCGGCGGCTCCTCTTGTCCATAGGGAGGAAATGGTGGCGCAGCATGAGGGCTTGGCTGTTGCGGATAGGGCTGACCCTGTTGCGGATAGGGCTGACCTTGTTGCGGATATGGTTGCCCCTGTTGCGGATAGGGCTGTCCCTGTTGTGGGTAAGGTTGTCCTGGCTGCTGATAAGTTTGCAGATCAGGTTGTGGATATGCCTGTGCCTGACCACCACCAAGCAGTTGATAGAACGACACCTCTGGGTTTTGGCGCATCAAGTTGAGTATTGACAGAAAATCACGCACCACTTCACGCGGCGTCAACAATTCATCCGAGCCGATGCGCTCCATCACCTGCTGCATAAACGCCTGTACATGCTCGTTGGTCAGGTGTGGATCGTGCGATGTATGCATGATGTAGATTTCGAGGATGCGCAAAAGTAGCAGGTAAATCTCGGTGTGGTCGAGGGGACGCAACTTGAGTACAGGGCCGGACATATCCACTAGCCCATCACTGGAATAGCGGCTCTGCGACAGACGGGTAGCAAGGGCTTCATAGCTAAACAAGCCACGCCGAGGGTCTTCGACAAACTGCGGTGTGCCACCCATGACAATGCTCAGGTGACTGGCCTTGCCCTGCATGGTGTCGTTAAACATGGTCAACACTTTCTCATAGTTATTGTCACGCGACACCCGGTGCGTAATTTTATAGAGGTTCACTGCCTCATCAATCAGCACAGCCAGCCCTTGATAGCCGATGGACGAGACAAAACTGGCAAAGAGCTTGATATACTCATACCAGTCGCCATCCTGAATAATGACACGCACATCCAATGCCTTGCGCGCCTCGGTCTTGGTTGAGTACTCACCACGCAGCCAGCGTAATGCCGCATTTTGACGGTCTTCATCATGTGCTGCATAGCCTTCCCAGTAAGTGGCGATGACCTTGGCATAGTCAAAACCATGCACCAAATTTTCCATCTCGCTGATGACGGCATAGATACGTTGTGCCACCAGTTTGGTAAATTCGGGTGAATCGGTTGGCACTTGATGTTCGGTAACAACTTCGGACTGAATTGACGAAATCCAACGGTCCAGAATTGCCGCCAACGCTCCGCCATCGGGACGCGCCTTGGTCGATAGATTCTGCATCAACTCGCGGTAGGTGTTCAGACCAGCATCATTGGAGCCAGTCAGCCGTCGTTCCGGCGACAGATCGACATCCGTCACCACAAAGTTACGCCCCATTGCTTGGTTGCGCATCAGTTGCAGCAGGAACGTCTTGCCCGACCCATAACGCCCCACCACAAAGCGGAAGGTTGCGCCGCCTTCACCGACATTTGCCAAATCCTCCATCAATGCTTCAATTTCGGTTTTCCGCCCGACATTGATATGCTCCAGCCCGATGCGCGGGACAACACCCGCGCCGAGCGAGTTCATAATCGCGGTTGAGGTTCGTTTGGGAATTCGTTTTGGTTTATTCTGTACCGTATTGGGTTCTGCCATGTATATTCTCCTATCTATTCTTGGCGTTGGTCATCGTTTCGTCTAACGTAACATAGGCATCCTGCCTGTTGATGAAACGATGACCAACGCCCTATTTTCATGATGATTGTAAAATCTGTGTCATCATTTCTATATACTCTTCATCGACAATTTCTAAGTCAGCGTCCGTGTCAATCAATAAATCGCCAATCGTATCTTGAGCAAGTTCGTTGATGCTATCGAGCAACAGCGATGGCATAGTCGCCTGTTGACGCGCAATGGCATCGACTGCCTGAGTGGGATTCTCATTCTCCATGACCGCTGAGATTACAGTCTTTTGAGCGTCTGTCAACCCTTGCGCAAACTCAATCCACTCCTCATCCAAACCCACTAGATGTTCATCAACCTCATCCAGTATGCTTTGGACAAGTTCATCCTCCGGCTCCACAGGCTCAGAGTCCATTTCTTCTTGAGCCGCAGAAACTTCCTCTGCACCCTGCAACTCGCCCCCTGCACCCTGCAACTCGCCCCCTGCACCCTGCAACTCG
>JBCCFC010000711.1:0-7143 GCA_039029935.1 Chloroflexota bacterium | reverse complement strand
GCGCGGATAAACGCGGATTTTGGTTCAATACAAATCAAAATCCGCGTTTATCCGCACTTGTCAGCGTCCCAATTTTGCCTCTCCAATAAGCGACCAAATCGAAAAACGAATATTACGCCCAAAACCAACAATCCTCATCTATTTGTCTTAGCGTTGTAGTACTTTAGTACCAGATTGCATTTGACAACAAATTCTACTCTGTGATAGTCTAACATGTCGAGGATGGTCATCAAACATAAAAATGATTGTCTATTGATAAGAACCAAATATCACGTTCATCATTCATCCATTGCTGAACACAGGGTAGTAGACTGTCACCATAACGGGGGCAATACAAGACATCACATCAACGATTGGCGGACCCGCCGCCCGAAATGTTGTGGGGGCTGTGCTTCTATACTTGTGGCAATGGAGCATTCACAGACATCACACACGACAATGTATATGTGTGCATGAACGGTGTTAAAAACGCGCTGCCGATGGTTGGCGTGGTTTTGATTTGGGTATTTTCCCGCTTGCTGTGCCTGAGACACTGTGCTTGGGACACAAACTATACTGTCACCTTGGGGAACCCACCTATCAATAAGGTATCTGCCTATCATCATGGATAGACAGATGCTTTTGGCATGAAATGAAAGCCACAACGTCCATTAGGGAGGTTGTGGCTTTTTTTATTTCAGTAAAACAGATTGCCAACCTGTTGCCAACCCGCAGATAGGCAATCTGCGATACTGATTTGTGGTGTGGACATCCTTGTCCGCCATAGTTTTTTGATACACGAGGAGAACGTATGCAACACGATAAACATGAGATTAATTTGAACTTGCAAATTCCCAAGTTGAATTGGGGATACCAATCACAACGGTGGTTGCCGACACCGGGCAATGTGCTATTCACCTTGCTCATCATCGGTGGGCTGGTGTGGGGGCAGAACAACGGGGTGCTGCAATTACTGGCGGCGCCCACTGCACAGCAAGCACAATCGACAGGCACAATCCCGTACCAAGGTCGCTTGGCTGGCACCGATGGCACACCCGTAACCGACACGGTGAACATGAGCTTCAATCTCTACGCCAATGTCACAGGTGGTGCGCCGCTTTGGACTGAACATTGGACAGGTTCGAGTGGTGTGCAGGTGAGCGATGGGCTGTTTAACGTGATGTTGGGCAGTTTGACACCGATTGACCAGAGCGTGATTACGGGCAATGACAACCTGTTCTTGGGCATCACAGTGGCGACGGATGAGGAGATGGCCCCACGTGTGCAGTTGGGCAGTGTGCCGTTTGCGGTGCAGGCGTTGACTGTGCCGGATGGCAGTATTACAAATGAGAAGCTGGCCACTACAACCTATTATCTGGATGACAATGAATATCATGACCTGACATCAGATGATAGGGGAATACGGTTGAGCAACTTTGCGCTGACGGATGTCCCTGCTGGTGATATGACCATTTATTGTTCATTTATCGCCAAGAGACACCCTACTAGAGCTGTGCCTGGCACTGTTAGTTTAGCAACAGGGGCTGGTGACTTGATTGCTAAGATGCCTACCCACATTTTTGGCGAAAATGAAGATGACTATGTGATCCATGGTCAAGTTGCAGATTTTGCTGGCGGGGATATTAACATCCAAGTCATTTTTACAGGTGAAGGTTCATGGGCTATACCCATCAAGTTTGGTATTTATAACAGTGATAGCCGTTTTGGTCGTAAATGTACCGTTACTGCGGGGTTATAAACCGATTATTGATTGAACAGGATATGACTATCTGGCAAACCCAAACCGCCGTAGATGGGTGGTTCTATAGAGGGGCGACGCGTGATGTAAAAAAAGGCCCACTTTGGCCTATCAGCGTTGGGTTTCAATCTGACGTACATGCGGTGATTCGAGCCTGCTTTAGCAAGCTTTGCCTATCAGCGTTGGATTTCAACCCGACGTTTTGGGTAGCCTTGTGGTTTGAACCCAAGGCGAGTCCACACATGGAGCCGACCTTCGGGAGGTGGGTCGGGTGTGTATGTGCGCATGATGATCTCGGCGTCCACCTCCCGAAGGTCTTGGTCACGCAGGATTATGGCCTATAGATAGTCATTGACGATAGAGAAGGGATTGCGGTTGAGCAACGCAGGTTGGCGATTGTCTCATTCGCATCCATAAGGAGAAAATAATGCTACAAACACGAATTTACAATGCTGCTCGTGTCTGCTTGTGGCTGTTGGTTGTTTTTGGATTGGTGGGAATTCCGTATATAAGTAGCGGGCAAGAACAGACGAATAGTGATAGCCCAAGCATCAACAATCATGTTGAAGAAGCTGATGTTGCAAATGCTTTCACTATAGCACTAGGGCAAATGGCAGACCCGGCTTTGCAAATTACACAACTAGAGCATCTTGATGAGTGGGCCTATGCTGTATTCGAAAAAAAACATTCAGTTGGTGAGGGTACTGTTTATGACCATCACCATGCATTTATGTTGTTAGGGCGATATGATGCTGATAGGGGTTGGAATGTCCTAAACCCCGTAATAGTTCAACCTAGCGTTTACAACGAGAAATTAGAACAATTCCCAGAAGAGCTGCTTGACGAAAATACAAAACTGTTCTTCATGCAGCCCATTCAAGAACGAGGTGTGCGCAATTTCAATGGACATAAATTCCCATGGAAAGAAGATGACAAAGCCCATTTAATCCGAAAGAATGGAGGTGAGGGCCATTACAATCAAGTTGATTTTGATATACATGGAGGTGCGGCTATTGGTGATGTTTATGCATCTAAACCTGGTAAGGTTATTTTCGTGAAAGATAGCAGTAATCAAGGTGGTTGTGATTCTTCTTATTGGAGTAAAGCAAACATGATCATCATTGAACATGGCCCCAATGAGTACTCATGGTATGTCCATCTTGCTTACAAAAGTGCTACAGTGTCGGTCAACCAACAGGTAGATTATGGTACTCGACTGGGACAAGAGGGAGCGACAGGTTGGTCATGTAGTAACAATGGGACACCTCAGCATTTACATTATATGGTGTCATCAGGCCACGGCACTTTGACCGATTCTACTAATCCAAATCTTGCACCTTGGACAAATACTCAGGGTTCTGTGGACTTTGTTGAATCAACATGGAGTGAACTTTCTGCTGGCGTATATACATCAGAGAATAGTAGTGACACAGTGGACCCCAACGAGCCACCTCACACTCCAAGTTTAATCAGGCCGTCTAATGACCATAATGAGCCAAATCAAATGCCAGAACTTTGCTGGAAAAATAATGGCGATCCTAATAACGATAGAGTCGAATTCAAAGTAGAAATCAATGGAGAAGACTCGATTGATAGTGGTTGGCTAGACCAAACATGTTGGCATTCATCCTCACTAAATGACAAATTTGGAGACTATACATGGAAAGTCAAAGCCATAGATAGCGATGGTGCTGAAAGTGGCTGGAGCGAAACCAGAACTTTCACCATCAAAGACGCCAACCCACCTGAGATCACCTTCAGTGCATCCAACGGCAACACAAGTAGTTCCATCCTTGAGAACGAAACCGACTGGACGTTTACAGGCACGGCCACTGATGCCGAGGGTAATCTTGACCGTGTGGAATTTCGCTGTAATGCGTCCAGTGGTAGTGGCAATACATGTGGCACAGGGGGCAGCACCGCCTCGCGTTCGGGCAACAACTGGACCTATACACGCTCTGGCATGACGGGCAAGGTCACGGTCTATTTTGTGGCCTATGATGATGAGGGGAATGTGGACCCGAGCCGAAAGGTCACGCTCAACATTGACAGGGCTGCACCAACGACGACGCGAACGCTCAATAATGAAAGCTCTAGCCGTCTGTGGCCGGAATGGTTTACGCAGCCAGTGGCAGTTTCGCTGTTGGCAACGGATGGGAAAACAGGCAGTGTAGGTGCTGATGTCAAGGAGGTCCGCTATCAAATCATCGAAGATGGGGAACCAAAAGGTTGGAAAACGAGTCAAGGTCGTCAAGCTGACTTCACGGAAAGTGAAGATGGTCGATACACTGTTGATTACTATGCCATTGACAACGTGGGCAATCAGGAAAATCAACGCTCGGTCAGTTTTCAGATTGACCGCAGACCACCCACACTGCCGACCTCTGTGCAGGAGAGCAACGGTGTTGTCAGCGGTCAATGGCAGGGCGATCACAATACGCCCGCCTTCACATGGAACGCGGCCAGCGATAACCTGTCGGGGCTTGCACTGTATCAGCTTACCTTTGGCACCAATGCCAACAGCACCAATCCACAAAAAACAATGCTTGCGGGTGAGTCACTGACATGGACACCACAGGCCAATGGGGTGCGTACAGGAACCCACTATCTGCGGATGCGGACCCGTGACCGGGCGGGCAACTATAGCAACTGGACCACGCTCTTCACCTATCGCTATGATGGCACACGGCCAGAGAATCCAGAGGAGGCCACCCATGCAGCGGGGATCAAAAGCGATACATGGCAACGGGTGACGACTGCGCCCAATTTCACTTGGCCTGTGCCGCATGATGAAGGGGCGGGCATCAAGGGCTACTACACCTATTGGGGCAACGATCCCGATGGCACAACCAGCAATTTCACTGCCAACCCGACCCTGCAATCAGGCGATGCCCTCTGTGCGGCAAACACGGTCTGTCGGGGCTATCTGCGCATCCGCAGCGTGGATCAGGTGGACAATGAGGCCGAGCAGTGGTCCACCGTCTTTGCCATGCGCTATGACGATGTGCCACCCACATTGGCTCTGTCCATCAACAGCGGCATGACACAGACCGCACAGACCGAGGTTATGCTCACCTTGACCGCCGATGATGCTGCGAGTGGCACAGCGGGGAGTGGGGTTCATGCCATGCGTTTCTCCAATGATGGCCGCAACTGGACCGATTGGGAGGCATTTGCGCCCCAACGCTTGTGGGTGATCCCCGCCATCAGCCGTCAAACGTGGCCTGTCTATGCCCAAGTGCGTGATGGTGTGGGGCTAGAGTCGGATGTGGTGGTCAAAGACATTTATCTGGATGTCAACCGCCAACAATCGCGCTCATCCAACTATCGACTACTGGCCGGGATGCAACCCGCAGGCGGTGGCGCCCACACCTCTCGGTCCTATCAAGGGCATAGCACGGTGGGGCAGGTGATGGACACGGGGCAGAATGCCAACGGTGGCACAGGGGTCACACGTAGCAGCAACTATCGGCTGCATGGAGGCTATGAAGCCGCCAGCCAAGCCCTGCCACTGGTTGTGCCGGGGCGTGATGATTTTCTACATGTCAACGGGCTGTTCTCATCGGGCACGATTGGCACAGGCACAGTCGCCAGCATCGCCGCGTCTACCAGCTATCAGATGGTGGGGGTGATGGGTGAACCCGGGTTGCCCAACAATGTCACCACCTTGCAGAGTGGCAGCTATCATCTGCAACCCGGTTTTCTGGCCTCCTATGCGCCACAGTTGGATGATGGCGTTGATATGCCAGAGAACCCACCCGGTCCACCCCCTGTCGACCCACCTGCACCTGCCTGTGAATTCCCAGAGGTCAGCATCAACAACGCGGCCACCTTCACCAACGATGCCACTGTGAGCATCCGTCTCTGTGCGCCCAGCGCGGTCGAGATGATGGTCAGCAATGATGGCGGCTTTGATGGCGTTGAATGGGAGGCATACAGCGAATCGAGTACATTGACACTGACCACGCATGGGCAACATGTCGTGCCGCGCTATGTCTATGTGGCCTTTAAGGATGATGATGGCACGGTGCATGGCGTCTACATGGATGACATTATCTATGACCCGATTGCACCCACAGGCAACAGCCTGACCATTGGCGATAGCCTGCCGCCAGAGGCTGTGCGTGAGGTGGCGGCAAAGCTGATGGCAACAGGGGGCGCAGAGGGCACAGAGGGCCAAGTGCAGGCCGCTGGCACATCATCCAGCCAAGCCACCTATACACGCATTGGTGATGTCACCTATCGTTTGAGCGATAGTCAAGTACTGCCAGTGGTATCTGTACCAGTGATGTCCGGGCTGGTGATGTCTGGGCCAGTATCCATGCGTTCACGACTCACCGATACAGACACGCTTACTACTGCCGTAGAAGTCTTTCTCAGTGTGCAAGATGACAACAGCGGGGTGAATGCCTTGCAGTTGAGTGAGCGCGATGACTTTGGCGATGCCAACTGGCAGGATTACTCGGCACTGGTTCCTTGGACACCCAGCACAGGCGATGGCACCAAGACCTTGTATGCGCGTTTCCGTGACAGTGCGGGCAATGTCTCCGAGGTCATCAACACCAGCTATATCCAAGATTCGTCATCACCCACCGCCACCGTCACCACCGCACAGTGGGCCATTGGCTTGGACACACCCACACTCACGCTCTTGATGGAGGCGGGGGACAATCTCAGCGGTGTGGCCGATATGCGCATCAGCACCGACAGCACCTTTGACGAAACTGATCCACATAGCTATTGGCAACCCTATGCCGCAGAGATTGCTTGGCCTGTCTATCCAGCAGAGATGGTGGATGCAGACCAGTATTATGGCAATTTCTATGTCCAGTTCCGCGACATGGCGGGGAACACCTCGGCCATTCACAAAGTGGATTATGTGCTGGACACCCTGTCGCCACATCTCTATGCCGAAGCCACGATAGGCACAGGGACAGGCACAGGCTTGACAAGGGGCATCGACATCTATGCCTTTGACGAACATTCAGCGGTCGAAACCATGTATGTGAGCAACGACCCGCTCATGTTGGATGGCGTGGTCGAGATGGTGTTCACAGGGGCGCAGCTGCAATGGACCTTTGACGAGGAACGGGTGGCGTGGATTCAAGTCCGTGACAGCGTGGGCAATCTCACCAAACCCTATCCCGTCTATGCCGCCGACACCACTGATCCCGTGTTTGACGATGGCGATGTCAACGGCGACGGCTCGGTCAACATCTTCGACTTGCAGGTGCTGATCAACATGATCTTGCACGATACACCGGACGACACTCCGCTCTATCCCGCCGAGCAGTGGGCGCGGGCCGAGTTAAATGGGGATGGTGCGTGGAATATTTTTGATTTGCAAATGTTGATCAATTTGATTACGCAGTAGGGGTGCGTTGGTGAGTGGTGGGGACCTCCAG
>JBCCFC010000710.1:0-7146 GCA_039029935.1 Chloroflexota bacterium | reverse complement strand
CGATGCTGGGGGATATCGACATCCGAACGGATGTACCCAGTTATAACGTGTATCGCGACGGAGCGCTGGAGACGGCGACGCACGATATCTCGGATCTATGGACCGACCAGATGGTCGCCTTCGCGCTGGGCTGCTCATTTACCTTCGAGCGGACGTTGGCCGATGCCGGCATCCGGATGAAACACATCGAGGCAAACAAAACGGTGCCGATGTACCGCACCAATCTTGCACTGAAGCCAGTAGGAGCCTTTTCCGGCGAAATGGTTGTGTCCATGCGTCCGATTCCGAAAAGCCAGGTCGATCAAGTTATCGCGATTACCGAGGGATTCGATCACGCGCATGGCGCGCCGGTGCATGTGGGTGAGGGCGCCGCAATCGGCATCCGGGACGTGGATGCACCGGATTGGGGCGAGCCAGCGTCGTTCGATGATGGCGAAGTCGCTGTCTATTGGGCCTGCGGCGTGACCCCTCAGAACGTCCTGCAAGCCTCGCGCCCGCCGATCTGCATCACTCACACGCCGGGCCGGATGCTGGTATGCGATGCATCCGAAGAGCGGATTCCCACCTTCGACCGAGCAATCCATTGAGCGCCTATCGCGGAACGTGGCCGGTCGCGCCGACGCCGTTCACCGAAACAGGTGAGGTCGATGCCGACGGGATGAAACGTGTTCTGGATTGCATGGTTGATCAGAGCGTCGACGGACTGTGCATTCTGGCGAACTATTCAGAACAGTTCCTGCTGTCCGATGACGAGCGGGCGATGCTTATGCGACTGTGCCTCGAGCATCTGGACGGGCGGGTCCCGTGCATCGTCACCTGTTCGCATTTCTCGACCCAGATCGTCGAGGATGGGTGCGGCGATGATCATGCTGATGCCACCTTATCTTGCACAACAAGTTGCCAGTCATGTTTGCGTACGTTCTTTGATCTCTATTCCTTCGTGTTAATGCTGCCATGAACTTAATGCATATTTACAGGTACTCTTGAAGCCAAGCCAGCGGTGCAGCACCGATCCAAATCAGGAAAATATATTTAATACTTTTGCCAATGCTGACAGAGAGGAGAAAGACCCACACAGGCATTTTGACCACGCCAGCGATGATCCCCGCTAAATCAAACAGTGGAAATGGGATGGCCGAAAATACGAAGAGCAGCCATCCTCCATATTTCTCCGTCAAGGGTTGAAGCCAGTCAATATGTTTGCGTTGTTCTTGCGGAATCAGAGCATTGCCCGTTGCCCCTGCAATATAGCCGCTTAACTCGCCAATCGCACTGCCAATACCGCCGACGATCCCCAGTAACACCGGGTCAAAGCTGGTACTCATGGCGATAATCACGGCGAGTCCTGGTGCTGGCAGGACAATGGTGGCACTGGCAACAAGGCTGATGAGAAACGCACCGACGTAGCCCCAACTGCCCAAGCGGGCCACCCATTCGGGGTTGATGGCGATCCAAAAGCTGGCAATGGTAATCAATAGGATGATGGTTATACCGAGCCAACGTTGTCTTTGTGTGTTGTCCATCAGCTAATCCTTAATCGAGAGTTGTACTGGACCAAAGATGTTAAATTCACGTTGCATAAAATCCATCTCCAACGTTGGCAAATAATTGTCATAAAAATAGCAAATGTTCTACAATGCTATTGTATCATTGTTTGTGCTTCTAACCTATGCTATCATAGACCTGAATCAACAATGAATCTTACACAAAACGCGTAAACAGCCAATTTATTTATGACACATTGGGTATCTATACGGCTTCGTCCTCAATCTAGCCTACAATTTTTGCTCATCACACTCTTTCTCATTCTGGGTAGCACCTATAGCATCATCAACCCGCTCTTTGAAGCACCCGATGAGGTTTGGCATTATGAATATATCCGCTGGTTGGCCGAAGGCAAAGGGTTGCCACAGGCAGAAGATTTTGGCATTGCACCTTGGGCACAGGAGGGGAGCCAGCCGCCACTGTACTACGCGCTTGGTGCTTTGTTGACCATAGGCATCTCGACCGATAACGCCAACAATGCCATTCAGTATAATCCGCATGTCGTTGAGGGGGATGCGACCGCCTTTGGCAACAAAAACAAGATGATACATGGGCATGCCCACCAATGGCCTTGGCGTGGCGTAGTACTAGCCGCGCATCTTGTTCGCTTTTTCTCGGTCTGCTTGGGTGCGTGGACCATCTATTGCGTATGGCAGATTGCAACTCTGTTGGCACAAAATGCAGGTGTAGCCAACACAACGCCCTATGCATTTATGGCCGCATCATTGGTCGCCTTCAATCCCCAATTTCTCTTTATCAGTGCATCCATCAGCAACGATAATCTGGTGACAGCGGTCTGCACCACAGGGTTGTGGATGTTGATGCGTCTGCTATCCTGTAAAACAGGTATGCTTGCATGGCTTGGCATAGGGATATGCGTAGGGCTGGCCTTTCTCAGCAAGCTCAATGGGGTGCTGTTGGGGGTCGCGGTATTCTATGCTTGGATTGTCTATCGAGCCAGTGAGAGTACACTTAAAAAATCTGCGGAGCGAGCACTCTCTAGTGCGGGGCAATCCGGCATTAGAGAATGCCTACCTCCGCAATTTTATACTTTCCTATATAATAAAAAATCTGCGGAGCGAGCACTCTCTAGTGCGGGGCAATCCGGCATTAGAGAATGCCTACCTCCGCAATTTTATACTTTCCTATATAACGAAAAAATACAACAGGCATTGTTTGTTAGCATCCCCGTGCTACTTATTGCAGGGTGGTGGTATGTGCGCAACTGGTTGTTGTTTGATGACCCCACAGGTATCAGCGCATTGACATCGGTGCTACCCGCGCGGCCAGAACCGTTGCGGCTCGATGAATTGTGGACATTGGCCCCAGGTGTCTGGCGGTCTTTTTGGGGTGTATTTGGATGGTTCAACATCGTGGCCGAGCCTTGGTTTTATGCAGTATACAACTGGATATGCATTGTCGGTTTCAGTGGCGCAATCATTGGTGTATTTATGTGGTTGTTGCGATCCCTTCCTAACCCTCTCCTGCTAGGCGAAGGGATCGCTTCTCGCGCAAGTGATAGTAATCTGGGGGCAGGAACGGTTGATAATAGTCTGGGCGAGGGGACTGCTCCTCCCCCTAACAAGGAGAGGTTGGGAAGGGGTGTTTTACATCAAGTGATACTCCTGCTATTTTGGCTCACAGGCATGATCCTCCTGCTGGCTTATTGGGGCCAAGTCAACTATCCACAGGGACGGCTTCTCTTTCCCGCTGTCGGTGCATTGATGCCTTTATTGGCATGGGGGCTGCTCAATTGGATGCCATCCATATTGCAATGGTCGGTAAGCGTTATCCTGAGCATTGGGCTGTTTATTTTAGCAGTCTATGCCCCCTTCCGATGGATTGTACCAACCTATGCAACCCCACCACTCATGGCAGCAGATACAACCCTACCCACACCTGTCGATGTACAATTTGGACCAGCCGAAGCCCCCGTCGCACGTTTGGTCGGCTATGATCTCCGGCAGGATGAAGCAACACCGGGTGAGCCTGTTGAACTTACACTCTATTGGCAAGCCATGACATCCGTTTCGTCCAATTATAGCATTTTTCTCCATGCCACCGATGATGTCGGCATCTTGCAAGCACAGCGCGATACATATCCAGCAAAAGGCAGCCTCGTCACCAGCGAATGGCCGCTTGATCAGATGATTGTTGATCAGCATCGCTTAGATATTCCAACAACTGCCCACGCCCCGGCTCGTTTGCGCTTCGATATTGGATTGTACACCTTTGAGACAGGACAGCGTTTGCCTATTCGTGTAAAAGCGACACCCGAATCAGACATAGCCGATGTCGGCGAGGTCTGGACATTGGGCTATGTCGCCTTGCAGCCATCTACCACCGAGGCTCTGCCAACGATCAACTTTGACGATACCATCGCACTGGTTGACTATCAGCTCGATAAACGCACGGTGACGGCTGGCGAAACGTTGACCTTGACCCTACAATGGGAAGCATTGATTGACCTAGCCGACGATTATAAGGTCTTCACCCATCTTGTGTTACCGCCCGGTGCGGTCTGGGCACAGGATGACCAGACACCGCAAGACGGGCAATCACCAACTTCGACATGGGTTGAGGGGCAACGGGTTGATGATACATATTTGTTAACGCTGCCTGAAAATGCACCAAGTGGAACCTATTTTGTTGAGGTGGGGCTATATCATGAGCAGACTTGGGAGCGGTTAAGGGTAAATCTGAGTACGAAGGGTGTTGTATTGGGGCATGTCAAGGTCATCGAATCGTCGAATCAATAACGCCAGTAGAAGTCCGACTTTTGACAAAAGTCGGACTTCTATTTGAATAACAGTCTCTAAAACAATAGGGAAACAATAGGTTACAATTGACACAATCCTGCGTATACTGTTATAATCTGGTACAATCAGTTACAAATAAACATAGTTAGTATCGTTAGGAAAAGAATGTTATGGATCGACGTACAGTACGCACAAGACGGTGGTTGCGGGAAGCCTTGATTGATTTGATGAAGGAGAAGCCCTACGAAGCCATTACCGTTCATGAAATCACAGACCGTGCAGATACCGCCCGTGTCACCTTTTATCGTAATTTTACCGACAAAGACGCCCTCCTACATAGTTGTCTGGATGAATTTCGCAAAGAGCTTGAGCCTGCGCTACAGTCACCCATCCTTGCCCCTTCGAGCGAGACTGGTAAGATTATGGCGCATAATCTGACTGAATTTTATCAGAAACTGGATGAACACCGTGAACCCTTTAAGGTGCTTTTGCAGGGTTCCGTCTTGAGCATCATCCGAGAGCAGATGAAAAACTATTTTGTTGTACAGGCCATGATGGCGTTCCAAACCAACGGTATTGTGGATAAGTTTCCTGTCCCACTCGAAATCGTCGTAAATTTTATGGCCGAAGCGCATCTGGGACTGGTCATCTGGTGGATTACAAGTGATGACCCGCAACCCGCAGATGTTGTAGCGGAAACAGCCATACGACTGTCCGAAGAGGGGCTTTTTGGCATCACGGGTGAACCAGCCTTAGTTAGTCGGAACATTGAGGAGCGAACATCGGATGAATAATCAACTGACAACCGTCGCCATTACAGGGGCAGCAGGCAATCTTGGCACAAAACTCATTCGCCATTTGGCCGCGGGTGATCAAGTCAAAAAAGCCATTGGATTGGATTTGCACCTCCCTGACAATGAATCCAAGGTGCTAGAAGGTATCGACACCGATAATTTTGATCTGTCCTATGTGCAATGTGATATTGGTGATTGGCATGACCATCGCTGGCAGGATACACTCAATCAAGTCGATGCTGTGGTCCATTTTGCGGCTCAGAATCCCTACCCGGAGGCCAGTTGGCTCGATTCGGGCATCTCAATGGACATCAACAACAACGTCATCATCGCTGCTGCCGATTCATCTAGCATCAAGCGCGTCGTCTTTGCCACCTCCAACCATGTGATGGGTCGTTATAAAGATTCTCCCTGGTCAGAAATGATTGGTCCCGGTGAACTTGGGTCAGACACCCCGCCAGAGGTCGGCACAGTTTGGTTCACGGGTAAAGAGCATGTCAATGCCGCACCCTATGCCACTGCCAAGTTTGCAGGTGAACGGCTCTGTAAAACGCTCGGCGCACGTGAACAGCGCAAAGCCGCCCAGAACCCCGCACATGAACGCACCACCTTTGTCTGTGTGCGCATCGGCTGGTGTCAGCCCGGTGAAAACCTGCCCACCACTCTTTCTGCTGCTGGCACACCCACGCTTGACCAAGGCGATACACTCGGTGATCCCGAAGACTTGGCGCGCTCAGACCGCTGGTTCAAGGGCATGTGGCTCTCCAACCGCGACTTCACACAGCTTTTTGAAAAGGCGATTCTGGCCGATGGCTCGGCGTGGCCGGATAGCTACATTTTGGTCAATGGCATGTCGCAGAATACGGGGATGGCGTGGCGATTGGACGAGACCAAAGCGTTGCTGGGCTATGAGCCTGTGGATGATGTGTATGTTTGATATGAGCATCTTCATAAAAGCGGCTATAAATTTTATATCTGATTGGGGCCTCATTCTATCATGACAACAAGACAACCAACATCAGCCGAAATTCGACAACTGCTCCGTGTCGCAGGCATAAACCCTAAACAATCTCTGAGTCAAAACTTCCTCGTGGATACGAGTCACCTCACCCACATTCTCAAGGCCGCTGACCTGGTTCCCGATGATGTCGTCCTCGAAATCGGACCAGGACTGGGCATTTTAACACAGCAATTGGCGCAGAGAGTAGATGAGACCGGACACCTCTTTGCGGTGGAATTGGATGATCGCCTGATTCCCATCCTGCGTGGTCAGTTTGCCATCAGCGAGCATGTCACTATCATCCATGAGGACATCCTTAGTCTGCACTTTGGGCAGCTAGTGCTGCCCAATAATCTGCCGATTACAAGTTATAAGGTCGTCGCCAATTTGCCGTATAATATCACCAATGGCGTCCTGCGCTATTTCTTGGAATCATCTCATCCGCCAGACTTATCAGTTATCATGGTCCAAAAAGAGGTAGCCGAACGAATCTGTGAAGAGCCAGGGGCACTGTCGATTTTGGCGGTTAGTGTGCAGTTTTTTACCAAACCGGAACTGGTCCACTATGTACCCGCCAGTGCTTTTTACCCTCAGCCCAAAGTCGACAGTGCGATTCTGCGTCTTGAACGTCTACCCGAACCCGCCGTGCCAGACGCCGACCCCAAGCTCTTTTTTCGCATGGTACGCGCTGGCTTCTCGCAAAAGCGAAAACAGTTGCTCAACAGTTTGAGTGGGGGATTGCAATTACCGAAACCTATCATTGGGGCGGTGATGGAAGAGGCTGGAATCGATCCGAAGCGACGAGCGCAGACACTATCACTGGGTGAGTGGGGACAACTGTATCATGTCCTGTTTGCACCAGATGAAGAAGACGATGAATAGATATACTTTGAACGGGTAAGAAATGAACTTTTGGGTTGAGAGAAAAATGGACAAAAAATGGATGATGACATATAAATGAGAGAAGGCATCAGCATTTTTTATCCATTGAAAAGGGGAAGAACAATGACGACACAAGTAGAATTCACCCAAGAAGGGATTGATGAAT
>JBCCFC010000709.1:0-7147 GCA_039029935.1 Chloroflexota bacterium | reverse complement strand
GATTTTTGATTTACGATTTGTGAG
The DNA here is from genome assembly GCA_039029935.1 of Chloroflexota bacterium. Classification (GTDB taxonomy): domain Bacteria; phylum Chloroflexota; class Anaerolineae; order Caldilineales; family Caldilineaceae. Next base: position 7,123 of record JBCCFC010000709.1, on the reverse strand, counting down.
CGTTGGTTCACCCGATATCGTATCATATACAAATCGTAAATCGTAAATCAAAAAAATCGTAAATCATTAGACTCGTTCGATAATGGTAGCAATGCCCATGCCACCGCCGACACATAGTGCGACTAGTCCAGTTTCGCAGTCTGTGCGTTCCATTTCATCTAAAACTGTACCCAACAGCATTGCGCCTGTTGCGCCCAGTGGATGACCCAATGCAATCGCACCACCGTTGACGTTGACATTTTCCGCAGACTCAATGTCGAGGTCACGCATGAAGCGCATAACGACTGAGGCAAAGGCTTCGTTAATCTCGAATAGATCGATGTCATCAGCCGTCATGCCCGCCAGTTTGAGTGCTTTCGTGGCGGCTGGTCCAGGACCTGTCAACATGATAGTCGGGTCCGTGCCTACCAACGCTGCCGAGCGGATGCGCGCACGAGCTTTTAGCCCCAAGTCATTGCCCTTTTCTTCTGAGCCGATGAGGACTAACGCAGCACCATCAACAATACCCGATGAGTTGCCCGCTGTGTGAACATGCTTGATCTCTTCGACCTGTGGATATTTCTGCTGTGCCACAAAGTCAAAGCCCAGTGCCCCCGGTGTCTCAAAGGCAGGTCGCAGACTACCCAAGCCATCCATTGTCGTATCCGGACGGACATAAGAATCCTTCTGCAGAATGGTGATGCCGTTCATGTCAGTGACAGGCACGACGGAACGGTCAAAGTAGCCATTGTCACGTGCAAAGCTGGCGCGCTGTTGTGAACGCAGGGCGAACTGATCAACATCATCACGGCTAAACCCTTCGAGTGTGGCGATGAGGTCCGCACCGATGCCTTGCGGCACAAAGTAGGTGTCATAGTTGGTTTGGGGATCAGCGACCCATGCACCACTGTCTGACCCCATTGGCACACGGCTCATGCTCTCAACACCGCCTGTCACCACCAAGTCTTCCCAGCCCGAGCGTACCTTCATGGCACCCAGATTAACGGCTTCCAGCCCTGATGCGCAGAAGCGATTGAGTTGCATACCTGGCACATCCAAATCCCAGCCTGCCTTTTGCGCAGCGGCTTTGGCAATATCCGATCCCTGATCACCAACGGGTGTCACACAGCCCAGCACCACGTCGTTGACCTCGGATGTATCCAAGTTGGTGCGCTCGACCATCTCATCCATCAACGTGACCACCAAGTCGATGGGTTTGACTTCATGGAGTTCACCGCTGTTTTTGCCTTTGGAGCGTGGTGTCCGAATCGCTTCATAGATATACGCGTCTTGTTGTCCTAAAGTTTGCATGTTTAAATTATCCTTGTATGTAAAAAGCCAAGAAAACATCTTGGACAAAAATTTGAAATACCATTTTCAGTCATTCTAAAATCAAAACGAATCCGAGAGCAAATCCTTCCGCATCCAGTAATATGCTGACCCTGGTGGATAGCCATCCAATTGTCCCACAACGCGATATCCTTGTTTTTCATAAAATGTGCGTGCTTGAAATTCAAAGGTAGTCAAATGTACATGCCGCTGGCCTTGTTGTTTGGCAATCTCTTCGGCTTGCTCGAGCAGGCTGGTGCCAAGTCCCTCACCTCTGGCAATGGTTGGGAGAAAAAAGTCCTCGATTTCCAGCCAGTCCCAGTACATTTTGGCCGTCAGTCCACCAACCATATTTCCGGATTCATCTTTGACGATTAGATTCAACGAACGGATTGCGCCAGGTTTGCGCGTAGCAAGGTGAGCGGGGGAGTGTTGGTTGTTGAATTTGCGGATATGTTGATGCAGGAATTCCTCAAAGGCTTTGTTTTCGCTTTCATTGACGACGATTTGGTAATCCACTATTAAAAGCCCTTCTTGCACCCAATAATCTCTTTCATAATCTCATTCGTTCCGCCGTAGATGCGACTGGCACGCGCATCGGTATACATTTTGGCAATGGGATACTCACTCATGAACCCGTAACCGCCATGCAATTGAACACACTGATCCACAACTTTGCCCTGTAAGTCCGAGAGCCAATATTTTGCCATCGCTGCCTTTTCGGGTGTTAATGTCGCGGCATTGAGTTCGTTGATGCATTGATCGAATGGTCCATCTCCAAACTCTCGAAGAGCGCACCGCATAATGCTTCTCCATCTTTGCCCGCATCAAAAATATACCGATCCGGTCTGACCATCACAGCATCTACTTTGACCTTATCGAACCAAGTCGTAAGTTCCTTTTCGGGATCATGCACATCTTTGCCTACTGTGAGAATGACCCCATCAAGCTGTTTCTGAAAACGGTCAACCGCAGGACCGTTCGCCTCTTGGCGCGTGATGAGGGCAAAACGCAACCCGATAAATTCATCCATGAGCTGAGATTCGCCTTGCGCACCGATGAGCCGAGGTTGGGGCATGAGCGCACCCGCCAGCTTGTGTTTGCCTATCAACCCCGCTTTGTATTGTGGTTTGCGTAGCCAAGCCTTCCAGAACTGGCGAATGACAAAGCGGCTGTTTCTTGTCAGCGCAAAGACAAGGTTGCGAAGTGCCAGCGTGAGAGCGCTTTTCCTTTGCATGAGCTTGCCCATATCGACTGCCCCCTGAATCGTATCTAAGCTGACTGGCAGACGCTCCTGCTGGTATGTATCTAAAATCGACTCATGCGCCTTTCCAGCCATGACCAAATCGAGTTTGAACGCAATATTGGCTGAGTCTCGAACACCCATGTTAAGTCCTTGACCCGCCCAAGGGGGTGTCAGGTGGGCGGCATCGCCAGCCACTAACAAACGCCCTTTGCGCCAGAGTTTTGGTGTCCTGGCGTGGAAGATGTAGGGTGAATGCCGCAGAAGCGCACACTTGTCGGCGTCAAACCCACGCTCGGTGATCAACTCTCGCGCTTCTTCTGCATAGTCAGCATCGTCTGTACTGGCACTATTAATGAGTTCAGGTGGGCGAAAAAAGTCAAAGCGAACCAAGCCATGTACACCTTTGGCAATCACGCCTGGGCGTTTGGAATCAAGGACAAACATACCACCATCAGGAAACTGGGTGCGATGATACGCCTCGTCCTCAACGATAGCGTCAATCACAAGATATTGCTCTCGGTAGTTCCAGTCGATTGCTTCTCCACCAATGGTTTTTCCGACCAAACTGCGTCCACCGTCACAGCCCACAACATACTTGGCTGTAAACGTAAGATTCTCTTGGGTTTCCAGATTTTGTGCCTGCACAGTAACTTGAGAGCCACTATCCTGAACTGACGACACTTCATACCCCAAAAATGCATCAGCCCCATCCTCTAGTTCAAACTCCTCGCGGAGTAGCCCTTCCATGGCACGCTGATCAAAAAAGTTCAGATAATAGTGTCCGGTGGGGCCAATAAGCAAGTCCTCACCGACACTATCTGTATCAAACTTGGTCAGAATGTTGTAGTCGCCATCGCAGAACAACATCTTTCCCTGGTAGACATGATTCTCCTCTTGAAACCGTCTCGCCAAGCCAAGCGTCTGCATGGTTCGCATTGTCTCATCATCGAGGCCGTAGGCACGCGGCGCAAAAAAGATTTCCTTTTCGCGGTCGAATATAGCGACTTTCCAACCGTACCGTCGGACAAAATTAGCCAGCATCGCACCAACTGGCCCACACCCTACAATAATGACATCGTACTGCTTGTCGTGATCGTTCATCATGTCTCCTAATATATTTCCCAACTAGATTGGAATCCCCCTTCTAGTGCGTAATCCAGTCTTAAATTTCGGATTTTACCAGTGTAATTATCCGATTTTTTAACGTGGGTAATGCACTAGTAAAGACCCGCCTAAATAAAAACCGATGCTGCGCATTAAAGCGTGTACTTAAGGCTCTAATCTGTCTCAAATTCAAATCACGTTCGCCATTAAGAATGGCTGTGACAACATCATGATTTCCCAGCTCGGGCAACTCTTGCGCTGTCACCTCGAATTCTTCCATAAAATATTTGAGAGCTTCTAACGGATGCCCGTCAGGCTCAGGATAATGGGCTTTTTCATAATCTTCAATCAGCACACCGATTAAATCCATTATCTTGACCAAAGGATGTCTTTCATCATCTCGCACCACATCAATAATGTCATCCAAAAGCACAACCAATTGATTGTATTCAGATTCATTGGTCGGCACAAAGATAAACTTTGTATTATGCATAATATCATTCTTGGCAACTGCTAACAAGCGTCCGAAAATACTCAGCCGCCAACACTAACCGACTCCCATACCACGAAAACATCTCACCGCTAACAAGGTAAATGGCCGTGTCTGAAAATTGTTGCTGAAACTGTATCCGGTGTTTCTCTGCAAAGGGAAATGGCTCCGATGAAAGCAAGATGGCGTCCAGATTGGCGGCACGAATGTTGTCCTCGGAGATGACTGGATAACGGCCATCACCCACATCCGCAAAGGCGTTGATAAACCCACAGCGCGCCAACATGTCATGGATAAAGGTCTGCTGTCCGACGACCATGTAGGGCTTTTGCCAGATGAAGTAGCCGACGCGCAATGGCTGCGACATGGGCTGTAACTGCTGAAACGCTGTCTCAATTTGTTGTACCAGCGCGGTACTCTCTGCCACTCTATCAACAAGGATGCCGATTTGCCTAATCGCCGTCAACGCATCGTCCAGCGTATAGATATCGCTCATCCACACCGGATATAATGCCGCCAGTTGGTCAATGCCCTCTTGATAGTTCTCCTCTTTGTTGCCAATAATCAGGTCGGGTGCAAGCGCATCAATATCAGCAAAACGAAACTGTTTTGTGCCACCAATCTTCTGTATTTGGCGAACCTGTTCTGCTGGATGAACGCAGAATTTGGTCACACCGGCGATGGACTCACCCAGCCCCAAATCAAAGAGCAGTTCGGTGAGTGATGGCACAAGCGAGATAATGCGTGTAGGGTATTCTGGCACAGTGACAGTCCGCCCCATTTGGTCTATCATTTTCATAAGAATTTATCCAAAAAGACGTTTTCTGCGCTCTTTGAGCCAAGGCCATACGGCATTACTAACACCAATGACTGCACCAACATCGTTCATGATCACCGAATGCGCCATCCCAAATCCCCAGAAGAATACACCGTAAATCGTAATTAACCCTGGAAGAATTGTAATCGCCACATTCAGTTTCATATTATTGGCATACTGCTGCGAGACATCCAGTGCTTGAATCAGTTGTGTTAAATCTTGCTCCATCAAGATAATCTGCGCAGCATCCGTTGCCGCACTGGAGGCGCCACGCAAAGAAATAGATACCTTTGCTTTTTTGAGTGCAATAGAATCATTGATACCATCTCCCACAAAACAAACCGATTTGCCCTCGGTTTGTAGCTGATCGATAATCTTTGCCTTATTTTCCGGTAGTGTTTCGGCGAAATAATGAGGTATCCCTAATTCTTGGGCAAGCTTTTTAGTTGGTTGCTCCTGATCCCCGGAGATAATATACAATTCGATATGACGTTTTTTTAGCTCATCAATAATACGCTGCGTTTCGGGTCGAACGGAAACATGTAATTCAATGGCACCTATTAATTGTTGATTACGTGCAACATACACAAAAGAGTGTCCGTGTTGTCTGGAATGTTCTGCGCGTTGTTGTATACCATATTCGATCTGAATGCCGACCATTTCCATAAACCTTGCACTACCAATGTGAATCCAATCATCATCGGTTTCTCTGGCTTGATTAAACGCAGGGATGCTCACCTCTAACCCATAGCCAATCTCATAGCGGACTTCATGGGGCTGAGGTACATCTATTGACTGCACAAAGGCTTCCTCCAATATAGCCTTCGCAACGGGGTGCGTTTGCTTATATTCAGCGGCTGCGGCACAGGTGAGAAGCTCTGTTTTTGAAACACCTAGAGCTGTGTAAATAGCCCCAACGTGTGGTTGTTCTAGGGTCAATGTGCCTGTTTTATCAAAAACAACTGTGTCGATTTGGGTCAGTAATTGGAGCGAACGACCATCTTTAACCAATATCCTTTGGTAGGATGCCAAATTGAGATAACTCAACATGCTCAATGGCCCTAAGACCGAAATGTAAAATCCGATAGAGGTATTGAGTATTGCTAATGCCGTGACAGTCCCAACCAAGGGCCAAATAAGTGCGCTTCCAATCATCGTAATGAGAGCAGAGTTATGTCCAATTGTCTCTCCCCAAGATTCAATGGCGTCTTTGTAGTCAGCCGTTTGATTCAAAATATCCCCAATTTGCGCGGCGACTGTATCTTCACCTGCTCTTTGGACCTCAATGAATATCTTTCCCGACAACACAACGGTTGAGGCAAATACATCATCCCCTCGCTCCTTTTCCACAGGTTGGGATTCCCCTGTAAGGATATGCTGATCAATATGGGCAGTTCCATGTGTAATCATGCCATCTACAGGAATGGTCTCGCCAGCATGGACAACAATTGTATCTCCTTGGTTCAACGATTCAATTGGGGTTTCGATTTCAACATCATTTGTCACGAGCCAAGCAGAAGATTGCTGTCTGCCAAAGACATTAATCATGCTTTTTCGCGACTGATCTTCGGTCTTTAACAGCATTTTTCTGCTTAAACGCGAAAACCAAGAACCTAATGCCGCCGCAAAATAATTTCCGGTCAGAACACCTCCCACAAAGAAAATGCCGTTGAGCAGATGCATCTCTGGACGATTGCCTAGTTTAACGGCCTTGTAAGCATCTTTGAATGATATGCCAGCAACCCAAAGAAGCCCCGGGATACTTAAGACACCCATCGATGTATAGAACAACGCGCCGATGAGTGAAAGTGCTAAAGAGAAAGAGGCAATGGTCAAATCACGGTTTAGGTATCTCTCGATTTCACTGATATTGTCTATGGACGAGTTATCCGATAGCTCCTGTAACTGTTGCTTCCGTGCATTGGTAAAATTATCCCACATTGCGTGATAAAGCGAACCAAACTTTGTTTTATCAGAGAGTAGAGGATGCTGCATATACATCGACGGCACATTGCTTGTTGAACGATTGGGCGAGTGTATAGATTTTTCTGGTAGTAAAAGATAAATAAGGGGTGGCTTATATTTTTTTGTATGTCTTCTATACATAAAAACATCCCTACAAGATACTTGATGACATATATCAACATTGGCTTGGATG
>JBCCFC010000708.1:0-7155 GCA_039029935.1 Chloroflexota bacterium | reverse complement strand
TGCCTTAAATAAAGGTCGCAGTCTACTGCCCGTGGGCGTTACTCAAGTGCAAGGTGTGTTTGATCGCGGTGACGCGGTTGTCGTATGTACAGACGATGGCAAAGAGGTTGCTCGAGGATAATAGGCTGTAATCGTACCTTGTGTTGGCACATCAACAAGCGTGTATGCCCCATCATAGTCGGTGATAGTACAATGTGCCTGTATACATACCTGTACCCCAGCATTGCTCTCTCTTCGCTCCAAAATGACCCTGCCGTCAATAGTTGTGGTATCTAAAACTGTAACAGGGATTTCAACAACAAGCTGCCCACCCTGTTTACTATGGGGGATTGTTTGTGATGCTGGATCAGAAAGGACAACATGCTTCAATGAAATCGGTGTTGTGCCAGCGATAAGTCCACGAAAAACGATATACGCTATATCTCCATCTCCACTCATACCGGGCTGCTCACCATTTAACATCCCCGCATATCGAATCACACCGCTTGTTTGATCAACCACATTTTCAATTTGTGTATTTGGGATAAAAAAGTCTCCAGATTGGATTTGAATGCTAGGTAGAAAACCATAGGTGTCTATAACTTCAACCACTGTTGGGTCAAAAGTGAGGTCCAACTCGATACCATACAAATCCTCAATATTTTCAACTTGGATCGTAACCGTATAAATATCAGAAACAAGCATTCTGCCTATTTCAGGTTGAAGAAAAATGCGAGCAGTTGATAGCCCATCAACCTCATTTGTTGGTGTAGGTGTGAATGATGCTGTCAACGTTACTGTCGGAGTTGGGGGCATCGTCAGCGTACTGGCTGATGTACTAGTTGCTGTTGATAGCGGTGTCAGCATATTGGTTGGTGTACTAGTTGGTGTACTAGTTGGTGTACCAGTTGCTGTTAACGGTAGTGTCAACGTACTGTTTGGTGTACTTGTCATAGTTTGTATTGGCGTATGGGTCTGAGTTTGGGTTGGTGTATATGTGGTTGTAACATCACCAGATACTGTTGCAGTTGGTGTTGGCGTTGTAGTCACGGTAGGTGTATCGGTTGGCGTAGATGTTTGTAGTGGGGTCATCGTATAGGTACTCATGCTTGTCGTTGTCTCGGTGGATGTGCTTGTCACTGTGGAGATGGGTGAAGGCGTCTTTGTCGATGTTGGGGGAACGGTGCTGGTCCTGGTCGATGTACCAGTTGATGTTGATGTCATTGCGGGCGTTAGAGTATGTGCGCTAGTTGATGTGCTTGTTGATGTAGGACTTGGTGTATCAGTGAATGTCGGTGTATGTGTGCTAGTAGAGGTACTAACTGGTGTGGGCGTTGATGTAAATATAGGCGTTAGTGTATGTGTACTGGTCGATGTGCTTGTTGATGTAGGTGTTGGTGTACTAGTGAATGTCGGTGTATGTGTGCTGGTAGAAGTACTAATTTGTGTAGGCGTTGATGTAAATATAGGCGTTAGCGTATGTGTACTAGTTGATGTGCTTGTTGATGTAGGTGTTGATGTAGGTGTTGATGTAGGGCTTGATGCACTAGTGAATGTAGGTATCGGAGTTACTGTATTGGTGCTGGTAGAGGTACTGACTGGTATAGCTGTATGAGTCGGTGTATGGGTGCTGGTTGATATGTTTGTTGGCGTAGATGTACGGGTTGGTGTATGAGTTGGTGTATGAGTGCTTGTTGGTACAGGTGTATGAGTGCTGGTTGATGTGCTTGCTGGTACAGGTGTATGAGTGCTTGTCGATGTGCTTGTTGACGTTGAGCTTGGGGTGAGGGTAGGTGTAGATGTAGCTGTGGGTGTAGATGTAGCTGTGGGTGTAGGTGTAGCTGTGGGTGTAGGTGTAGCTGTGGGTGTAGGTGTAGCTGTGGGCGTAGGGGTACTGGTCGGTATGAATGTGCTTGTTGGCGTTGGTTCTGTAGATAGTGGGCTAAATAATTGTATATCATCCAGATCACCTTGGAATAAGCCATCCACTGATGATGAGCGGCTGGCGATGCGTAATGGCATTTCGTTATCAAGCGAGCCCTTGCGGATAGTTGGGTTAAATCTCGTTACCACAGTGCCATCAACACAGAAGTGACCACCCCCTTCCTCGTCACGGTCAACAATGACGGCGACCTCGTGCCATTCGCCATCTGCAATAAACGCCTCAGAAGTATAATTGGTGCATGATGATGAGCTTGGATCGCTTGAGCAGAACCACTCACCGTCGCCATCGGCCAGTTGAAATCCTAGTTTTCCATTGATTAGAAAAAATGAATATCCTTGAACAGTGTCCTCGCTGTTTTCATAGCGTTTATCGACAATTACCTTAACGCCTACCTCATCGGTTGTCCGCACTTTCGCAGAGATGGCGAAGTCGCGTTCACCAACATTTAACTCTTCGTGGTTGGCAACTTCGATATAATTTCGCCCATTGAACATTAATGCCCCGTCTATCATGCCCTCCGTAGGGATAGGCTCATTCACAAGCTCTCCATCATTTGCAAATCCGGCGTGATCGCGGGCAATAGAATCACCCGTTTCATCGAGTGTCCACCACGCCACCAAATCAGCGGACTCATTGACACAAGACGATTCGGTGGCTTTGACAGTTGGGTTTCCGATAAAAATTGCAATCAATGTGAGTAAAAGAATTTTTTCAAATATACAGTTGGGTAGAAAAGAAAAGTTATCAGGTTTGATATTCATTGGTGCCCCTCTCTAAATTGATTGGTGATTGAATCAAATACAAATGGGAAGTCACATCGTCAATCATGACTCCCCATTTATATCATCTATGCTATTCGCTCCATAACCTAGCGAGCGATAAATGGCAAGTGCATCAGATAGCCCCCGACCTGAACATCACTACCACTTAGTGAAATTGTATCTGTAGGCAGGCTTTCAGCCGAACCATCAACGAGTTGGATGTTGCTAAATTGGATGTTGCTTTGCCCGTTGCCAATCGACTCAAATTGGATACGAGCCAGTACACCGCTGCCTTGTTGTGCCTCAGCGGGATAGGTCTGTGTCACCGCAAGCTCAATCCGCCCTGTCTCGTTGTCCACACGATTGACCAGCACTTGTTGTTGTGCATCCAGAAACTCTCCAACCTGAATCTGTACGCCTGCATCAATCGGATTGATGTCCATGACTTGAAGAACCGCTGGATTAAAGGTCAACTCTGAGCTAAACCCATATAACTCTGTGACATTTTCAATCTGAACCGCGACATCAATTGTTTGACCGATGGTATCAATCTGTAACTCGTTGGGCGTGATGAACAGTTGCGTATTAGTTTCTGCATCACTCTGGGCAACCCTTCGTGCTGATAGCAAGCGCATCTTTTGTTGTTGACGAGCAAGAGCCGTTCCCCAAAGTCCGGGTGCTGTTTGCCCCAAATTGACACCAACGACAACATAATCCCGGATATTGACTTGACCATCATCAACAATATCTGCCGTTGGATTCCAATTGACATCTCCGTTCTGGCTTTTCCAAGCCAATCCCATCAGGACAGCATCCAGTATATCAATCACACCATCCTGGTTGAGGTCACCACCCAGCAATGTCACATCTGGCATGACAATATTGGGACCCTCATCGCTAGTATAAGAGCGGGCTGTGTTGAGATAGCTGGGATGATGAATCGTGATATTCCCTGTTGATGGGACATCTGTGAAGGAGTAGAAGCCATCCTCTCCAGTCACCATACAGGATACATCCTCTACACAAACTACTGCACCTATATTGCTGCTACGCCGTTCCAAAATAACATTCCCAACAATCCCCGGTGTATTGTGTTCAAACACAATGATATGCCCAGGCTGGATGCCGTGTTGAAGCACATTGGACTCGCGGTCCACAAGAATCGCATCCTTAAGCGAAATCCGCGTTGTGTCAGAAACAAGACCACGCACCACAATCTTTGCAAGCGCACCGCTACCACTGATCCCTGGATTATCTCCCTGTAAACTGACAGCGTAGTGTATGATGCCCTCGGACATATTAACGACGTTTTCAATGGTTGTCACCTCTGTTAAAAAGTCACTTGGATGAATTTGGACACCGGGGTTGAAACTCTGCGCATCCAGAATCTCTACCACCTCTGGGTCAAACTCAACTGAGAATTGTGCGCCGTACAACTTGTCAACATCATGCAGTTGAACCGTGATTGTATGTACATCTGATACTAAGATGTTTGTTTCTTGGGGCGACAGACTTAACTGTGGACATGTATAGTCAGGATCATCTGGATAGCGAAGGCTGATTACGCCACAATTATCGTCCATGCTAAGTTGCAAAAGTACTTCTAGCTGATCTGGGGTGGCATTCGCAAATGAATCACTAGACAAAATGTTTGCAACTACGCCTGTTGCATGTGGGGCGGCAAAGGATGTTCCTATAACTGAGTGGTGCTCCTCTAGTTGCTCTACCAACACAGGTAGCCGTAACTCTATATTTGATCCATCTCCGCCTGGTGCGCGTATTCCGTCTGAACTAACGTTGGAGTAGTCGGCAAGGCCCTTTGCAATATCACTGGCTTCAACACTTAAATTTGGCTCATAATTAGCTGGATAAGCATCTGTGCTTTCACCGCTATTGCCACTTGCGACCACCACAGGAATGTTATATACATGTGCAATGTCAAACATGGCATCCATTGCCTGTTGCACACACTCATCTAGTTGTGTATACTCCAAACTCATGTTGATGACATAGCGTGGGTCTGAGTTTGTAATGCTTTGGGAAATCGCTACACTCAGAGCTTCGGCCTGACCGATACTCGTGCCATGACCGTTTTGGTTGAGAACACGATAAGCTTGAATTTTGCTATTGGGTGCAATATCGTCAATCACGCTGGCAACAATATCGCCATGTAAAGATACATCAAGGGTTGGACTAACCACAGCGACCAATGGCGTTGTTAGATTTATATATTCGTCAATGGCAGTGTTGACAAGCCCCGCTGGCATCGTATGGAAACCATCGAATACAGCAATGTTGATGCCTGTTCCTATGCCATGGCTATTCTCATCATGAAGAATTGCATTCAAGCCCCATGTTGTGTCGATACTTGTAATTAGGCTAGTGGAAATAGGTATAATCGTCCCACCTGTGCTACCAATTAACTCATGCCCAGAAGCCTGCACCAGCATAGGACCAGTACATTCAATCACATCTTCATACTGCGATTCAAGAGTATTGCGCACAGCCAATACCACATCCTCATCAGACACGTTGGGGTTGGGCACGTTAATTTGATACCCGATTAATGTAGTCGCCGTCTGTGTATCGGCGCGTGCATAACGTTCCGGTACGGGCGGTAAATCGACATGCGTAATGCGACTCAGTGTGTATGTTTGTTCTGTCTCTGTCAGTTGAACCGTTACGCTAATTTGGCTGGTTAAGTCTTCATGTGGCTCTGCAAAAAGCGTGATTGCATTGGGAACACGTAGATCATACCCCTCACCCTCAACTGGCAGCGTGGTTTGTGTCTGACAGTCGTCGCCACAATCTCTGTTTTGTGGCGACGATGCCTTGGCTTGCCATGAAATTAGCGCGGTGGCGACCATGACTATCCAACAAAGTAACAAGAATTTTTGGAATAATGGTTTGCTCATTGGTTGTTTCCTTGTTTCATCGTTTTGGTTGAATGAAAAATAAATGGAACGGTTTAATCTTTCTGATAAACAGGGTTCAGACTTTCCCCCGCAGAGATAAACAGCAACCAGACTGTTTTTTCTGCCATGAATTTCAATTTTTTTTACAAAGTTGAATGCGAATAGGATGACGGAAATGCGATGGATGCATTGCAAGAGCCAGATATGTACTACTCAACGGTACATATCTGGGTTACAATGTTTGTGCATGGCCGACCAAGAAGTAGGATGCCCAGATGTATGGATGTTGACAAAAGATACGTTGGTCTGGGTTAAGTGATGGGATACCGCTAATAAACGCCTGTTGTGCCTTGCCGAGGGCACAGTCCTTGGTGTCACCATTGGCGAGTTGTTGATAGAACAAGGCCATCAACTCTTTGGCCGCTTTGTCTTCAACAGGCCAGTGAGTGAGGACGACAGAGGATGCCCCTGCATATAAAAAGCTACGTAGTAACCCAAGTAGTTCGTCGCCTGCGCTAATGTTGTGACAGCCCGTTTCGCAGGCACTGAGGGTGACAAGTGAGGCGCGCAGACGTAGATGAAAAATGTCAAATGTGGTGAGCGCACCATCTGCCAATGTAAGACCGGAGAAAAGCGGGTTTTGTGCATTAAAATCACCATGTGTGGCAAAATGAATAATATCAGCCTTTGGGATGGTGTTTCGTACCGTGTCAAGGCTTGCATCTTGGTTCAGATACGACGTGCCTTGCATAATTGCTGCAACCTGTGCCGCTTCTTCCGTAACATGGGGTATGTGGGCATCTGCATGAGCAAAGGTGACACATGAACGTGTTTGTTTATGTGTGGATGTATCGGGTTGGCAATAGTGGAGCAGCATAGAATTGGGCAGATAGCTGATGTGGTAGGCTTCTAGTAGATAGCATGAACCTGTGTGAAGCGCGTGAAAGGGGATGTGGTGTAATGAGTGATGAGGGACAATAATCAGATGCTTGTAGTCACATAATCTAGATACAACTGGCGCAACCAATGCATTATATAGCTCATGGAGAATCTTCTGCGCTTGGGCAATTAACATTTGGATGATTTGGCGCAATGGATTTTTGATTTGAGTCACAAAATTACTACAGTTAAGATTAAAGAATTGTAAATTTTGTTCAACAACAGGCAATGTTTCTGCTAACCGCTGTACAAAAATTCTGTCGGTAGTAACGAGAAAGAGAATGATTTCTGATCCTGATACAAAATATTCTAGAAGTACCGTGTCTTTGGGTAGCAGTGATTGGAGAGATGCTAGTTGGGTAGGTCGTTGCGTTGGTGCAAACAGATCAATATCACGAGCATAGTCCGCATTTTGAATCAATAAACTTTCCCATAAATCAGCGATTTGCTCTTCATAACCTGTCAACAGTCGTTGTACTTGGGCAAGGCTGCTAATACTATTGTCACTATCATGGGGGCCTGGTAAAAAGTCAGACCCCGATAGACGCCACGTGTCATCACCCTCCACACGCCTGTATAGTTGGTTTCGTTTTGCAACCAAGCCCCGTAAATTCTC
>JBCCFC010000707.1:0-7184 GCA_039029935.1 Chloroflexota bacterium | reverse complement strand
GTGTAAGTAACTCATAATCCAAATGGATAAAGGCTTCACAGTTCAACACCAGTGTAATTTAAGTAGTCTCTAATGCTCATTGAGCGAAGAGATAGAGGGTGTTTTAGTTCACCCATTATCATTTGGTTCATTTCACTTGATATTAACTCAATGAATAAAACACTATTCATTTTGAAACTATAAGAAGTGTTACATTGATCATGGATATATTAATAGTTCCTAAATCTATGGTGTTTTATCCACAGACAAGGAGCTAACAGAGGGCTACGTGATAGCAACAGTTAGATAGGTTAGCACACCGATAGATGTGGTTCCAGTCGGTCGCTCTGTGGTCTAGAATTAAGGGTAGCGGAAACGTGAAGGTGTTTTAGACACGACAAGCCTATTTAACCATCTCGAGGAGCAACTCACTCCGGCTAACAGGAGGTCGTAAAGACAATTGTGTTAGCACAGACACCCCTTTCGGGGTGTCTGTTACCAATCTCATGATGAATTAGCTTCTATACAAAGCCATAGAACGCTATATTTCTAGAGACTAGTTGCAGTACTCAACTAAATTACTACAGCATAATCAAAGGAGAAAGGACATGTCAAAGAAATTTTTGACGCTGCTGTCGTTGATACTCGTTTTAGGGCTATTGGTTGCTTGTACGCCAGCGGCCCCTGTAGATGAGGCTGCTCCGGCAGAAGAGGCTGCGCCAGCGGAGGCTGATGCCGACGATGGCGGTGAAGCCGAGCAGATTTTAATCGGCGGGTTTGATGTTGGACCAGGTGGCGACCCACAGGGGATTCTCTACAACAACGGTGCGGGGAATGTGTGGTTCATCAAGATGTACACACCGCTGATCAATATGGAGTCGGATTTCTCGGCACACACCAGCGAGGGTGCGTTGGCCGTTGCGTGGGAACCTAACGAAGATGCGACAGTTTGGACCTTCAGGCTGCGTGAGGGCGTTGTTTGGCATGATGGCGAGCCATTTACGGCACAGGATTTGAAATTTACAGCCGAGTTGACCTCTGCACCAGATGCAGCGGTGACACGCTATGCCTTTGGGACACCTGACAATGTGGTTGGTTGGACCGAGTACAACGAGGGCAATGCCGATGAAATCAGCGGTATTGTGGCGGTGGATGACACCACGCTGGAAATTCAGCTTGTCAGCCCCAACCCACGTTTCTATGACGAGGTCCGTGGCTTCTATGCACTACCAGAACACGCTGTAGACTTTGGCTCATCAGAAATCCAAAGCACAGATTGGTGGTGGACACGAGCGGTCGGTACGGGGCCTTTCCAACTGAGTGCCTTTGAGAAAGATCAGTTTATGGAACTGGCGCCAAACGAAGCTTATTGGGATGGCGCACCCATGCTCGATAAGCTCATCAATCGCTACTTTACGGATGAAACAGCGGCTGTTCTGGCATTGGAAAGTGGTGACATCGACTTCACCTATGTCAGTGCAGATGTAGCGGCTCGCTTTGAAGGCAACGAAGACTATGCCATCTTCTCTGGCCCATCATTTGTGGTCAACCTGTTCAACTTCAACTACGCACGTGATGTATGGCAAGATCAACGGGTACGCCAAGCGATGATGTATGGCATTGACCGTGCTTCGATCATCAGCGATGTCTTTAACAACACCGCACAGGCAACACCGTGTAACGATCCATATCCAGCGTTCTGGCCCGAAGATGCCAACTACTATGAGTATAATCCAGAGATGGCACGTACACTGTTGGCCGAAGCGGCAGCCGATGGCGTTTCGCTGGACGGTCTCTCCTTTGAGATTCCAACCTACTACACATCACAACTTGCCAAGGACATTCTGACCGTCATCCAGGCAAATCTGGCGGATGTTGGTGTCGATGTTGTACCCACCTTCCTGGATGTGCCAACATGGCGTACCGTGGTGGATGACAGCGAAGATTGGGACATTGCCTATCGCGGTTATGGGGCAGGCCCGGCGTCCATCGGTACGGATTGGTACACCGACCCCAGCATTTGGGGACTCGATGATCCCAATTACCAAGGACTGGTTGACGCCATGAACGGCGCATTGACACCAGATGAGTATCAAGCGGCACGAACTGCGCTCTGTGCCTATCAGAACGAAACCATGTCATTTGCCTACTTCTGGGTTTCAACCCGCTATGGCATCGCCTCTTCTGATCTGGCTGACTTCTACTACTTCCCAGCACCAGGTGGTGGTCCATATGCAGACAACGCTCATATGTGGTCTGTGAAATAGCGTAATCGGTATTCGGTAGGCTGGTATTCGGTAGGTCGGTAAGTCGGTATTCAGTTTCTGAGTACCGACTTACCGATTCACTGACCTACCGAATACCGATTTACTGACCTACTGATATATTAAACACCGCGACAAGGTAACATAGCCACATGCAATACTTCCTACGCCGTGTACTCATCAACATTCCAGTCCTGTTTGCTGTCACCGTTATTATTTACCTGCTGATCAATTTGGCGCCAGGCGATCCAGTTGATTTTTATGTCAACGAGGAAATTGGCATTACGCGTGAAGATTTGGCCTTTGTCGAGGAGCGCTTTGGCTTAAACGATCCGCTGCCTGTCCGCTATGTCAAGTGGCTGGGTCGGGCGGCACAGGGGGACTTGGGGTTCCGCTTTAAGAATGGGGATGATGTCGCCGAGGTGCTACAAATTCGTATCCAACGCACACTCATCCTTATGGGAACTGCACTCTCCATCGGCATTCTCGTCGGTGTTTCATGCGGCATCTTCATCGGTCTACGCCAATATTCGTTCTGGGACTTTTCATTGACTGGACTCTCCTTTGTGGGGATATCTATGCCTGCCTTTGTTGCGGGTATTTTTGGTCTCTATATTTTTTCGGTCAAACTGGGTTGGTTTCCATCCGGTGGGATGCGCACCATCGGCCAAGACAAAACCTTGATTGACTTGCTCTATCATCTGGTGCTGCCAGCGGGTACACTTGCCATCTTCAATATTGCCACCTTTATGCGCTACACACGCTTTAGTGTGCTGGAAGTGCGGCAGGAAGATTATGTACGCACCGCCCGTGCCAAGGGGCTACGTGAACGTGTGATTACATGGCGACATATCTTTCGCAACGCCATTCTCCCCGTTGTCACCATCGTTGGCCTAAGCCTGCGGTCGCTGGTGGCCGGGGCACTCTTCATCGAAACGATCTATAGTTGGCCCGGTATGGGGGCACTGCTGGTGGATGCAGTGGCGGCGCGCGATTACCCAATGGTGATGGGTATCATGCTGGTGACGGCAATTGTGGTACTGTTGGCTAATCTTGCCACAGACCTGACGTATGCCGTTGTTGATCCAAGAATTCGCTATGACACATGAGATACAGTTCGTGAGGTACAGCTTTTTATGACGGTTCGCACAGGTACGCACTCTTTGTCATCAGGGATACCACCTGAATCCCCTGAAACGCTCAACCAGACTGTTCGCTCTGAATCACCTGCCCGACAGGCATGGCGTCGTTTTCGTCGTCATCCGCTGGCAATGATCGGGTTGCTCCTGCTCGCCATCATCCTCTTCCTGACATTGGCCGCCCCCCTCTTTGAACGCTATCCTTACGACGAGCTCAACCTCAAGGATAAATTCCAAGCACCGAGTTTTGAGCATTTCTTTGGCACAGACCGTGTAGGCCGTGATGTCTGGAGCCGTACTTTGCATGGGGGACGAGTCTCCATCGCGGTCGGCTTTAGTGCCGCCTTTGTCTCTACCGTCATCGGCATCATCCTTGGCTCGCTATCGGGCTATTACAAAGGCAAGGTCGATATGGTCATCATGCGCTTTACCGACGTGATCATGACCTTTCCGCGTGTGGTCATCATCCTCACCGTTGCCACCTTTATCGGCCAAAACATCCTCAACGTCATCCTCCTGATCGGCATCTTTAGCTGGCCCGATGTGGCACGGCTTGTACGAGGCCAAGTACTGCTCGTCCGTGAGCAGCCCTATGTTCTGGCGTCGCGTTCCATCGGGACACGCGACCGTCGCATCATCCTCTCTCATGTCATGCCCGGTGTCGTCGCCCCCCTACTGGCCTCACTCACCTTTGCCGTCAATGGCGCCATTTTGCTTGAAGCGGGTCTAAGCTTTCTGGGCGTCGGCGTTCCACTACCTACACCAAGTTGGGGCAACATGCTAGAAACAGCCCGCAGCCTAGACGTGCTTCAAGATGGTCCTTGGATATGGGTTCCACCAGCGGTGATGATTCTACTGGCGGTCCTCTGTATTAACTTTATTGGTGATGGGTTGCGTGATGCGATTGATCCAAAGCATAGACAGTCGTGATCTTCGAACCGACCGTTCTGATGAGGTAAAACTGTCGGAAGATGACGACACACATTTACTTTCGCCGCAACATAAACGTCACTCCGCTCGACACTGATACCCCAACGCCAGTGTCCAGGAGCTTAAACTCACCGTCCGCCCCAATCTCTGCACTAAAGGTCACTTCATCCAGTACCAAATCACCAACCGTCTGTTCCTCGATGCTTAGAATGCTATGCAAACTTTGCATAAAGCGAGTATAGCTCTCTTGAAGCTTTTCGATAGGGATATTTTTGCCAATTAATTTTCGTGCTTGGGACCCATCCGGTCCACGCAAGCCAATGGCTCCAACGGAGTTTGCACAAGTGGAGTCTGTAGAATCCGTACCACCAGTGGATACCGAAACTCCATCACCACCGTCTCGGTTTGTGGAGGTTAGAAAAACATCAAGTAAGTTATCGCCAACCGAGCCGTGATTTAATCCTTTTGAGCAAAAACCCGCTCATATCGCCATGAGTCTGGACACTCTAATTGAGGCGTCTGTTCAAAATCAGACAAGTAAATCGCTATTAGCTGAATGAGCTCGACATAATTAAGTCTGCCGCTTGACTCTCGCAGAGCTTTGGTAAGCGACCATGTGAGGGCGCCGCGATATTGACCATCAATCTTGGCGTCAGCTGCGGTTTGCTCATCCTCACAGGCGGCAAGGAGGATACATCGGTCTACGGATGCGATATTGAATTTGCTCTTAAATTGTGCCAGTGCATCCTCTCTGAACGTGCGCATAATCTCCGGCAATTGTTCACTTGGTGTATTTTTTACGAGGGCATCAAACTCCTCTTCGACAAATTCGTCAAATGCAATGTCACGTTGCGTGATACGTTCGGAAATCCGCTGCTGCATCTCAACAGGTGGTTGTACGGCTCGATTACGGCAGACTCGTTCCTCTGCTTCGCCAGACTGATTCTCACTGGGCAAGACAAATCGCTGAATCGTGCCACTATGACAGCAATCAGCAATAAAGGTAAAATGAACATGTTCGGGGATGGTGGAAAAAATCTCATTGAGTTCATCATCTAAAAACGGCTCACTAAAGCGATGGTCATAGGACACAATCACCTCATCAGCACAGTCATACTCATCCCCTGACACATCTTCGACCTGTGTCCCGTGACTTGCAAAATGGAAGATGCGGGTGTCATCCCCATCTCCTTGATAATCGCTGAGGAGCCACGCCAACCCTGTGCGGATGCCATCAGCGGTTGCCTCTTGGTTATGCAGCAGTCGGATGTCATCACGCTCAAAGCCATAATTTTCATGGAGTAATGCCTGCATATCCCAGGTATCGTTGAGACAGCCTCGAAGCCGCCAACCGGGACGACCCAGAAAATCGTTGATCCCCACCAGCAACGCACGGTTTGACATGATTAGCTCCGTTCTTGCAATTCAATATTTCGCTTTGCCAATTCACCCCAGCGGGATTGGGCAAAGCGCAAATCATCATAAATGTCGATAATGGTTTGATTCGGCCAGTAGATAGACAGCCCATTGATGGTATCCATGTCATTCCCGCCATGTGCATCGGCCACCACAACCACGCCCGCACCGGGTTCTAAATGGCTGATCAATGCATTGAGCGGTTCACGAAAGGTTTTATTCATAGGGCCGTTGGTTTTGCTGTGTAGAAGCTCACACCAATGACCTAAATCGGCGAGATCACGGTCCTGAAAGCGTTTGACTTCGTTTGCCATCTGTCTCAGCGCATATTCGAAGACACCATGACTGCTGATTTCAGGAACAAGCAGCGCATTGGACAATGTTTCAATCAGTGTGTACGTTTGCGAGGTTTGGCCTAAATCAAGCACAGCCTGTGTATAGGGAGATGCGCGCCCACGCATTTCTTTGCCTGTTGCTCGGCTATACTCATGCACAACGGTTTCCCCAAGTTGTTTGGCCGTCATCTCTGGGGCTGCGGCTAACGCTGTGAAAATTTTGTCATACGGCCATCCACTACCGGATGCGGTCTCTTGGGAGCCGACCATGAAGTGGGCATAGTCGTGTATCTCATAGGCAATTTCGAGTATATTCATCAAGCAGGCATCAAAACCGATGAGGTCAAGTTTGCGATTGTCTTGCTGGGCAGCGGCCAATGCACTGGCAAGTTCCTGTGTATCCAGATAGTCTCTGGCGGTGGCGTCTATGGCAATGCCACGCAGTCGAGGTTGCCGTTGACTCAGTTTATGCAGGGTGGCATCAAACAGTGTCCGTTGGAGTTCGATCTTTGACTGCTCTGTTTCACGGGAGCGAATGGATGCATAGTCAAAGTTGGCAGGTAAATTTTTAATCCCCGTACCATGATTCCAGATGATTAACGCGGTTTTCTCTGCGGGGAAGTGCGTCTGTCCCCAGTTGATAAATCGTGTCAGTTCCTTGGGGTCGCCTGTGTTGATATCATCAAGGGGTGGCCCAATCTGCTCTTGCTTGAGTCGCGCGAATCGGTAACGATATGTATGGTCACCACGGCCATCAAATTGAGCGACAATGTGCAGATGTTCATCGGATGGAAGCCAGCGCATCTTGGAGAACCCTTTCCGTGCATAGGGATCCAAGTTGTTATCACCCGCTATATAGACGAGAACGGTCCATGCCTTTTTGGGGAAAATGGTCATTGATGTGGTTCCGCTCATGCATATTTCCCTTTACAATAGAATAAAATACCCACAGTATCGCGGAGTTAACAATCTCTATTGCGGGTTGTACACGGGAAATCCGGCATTAGAGATTACACGCAGTAGAAATTGGTCTGACCAATTTTCTCGTTTTGCTCCGCTTGCGTGTCAGCGGGTTCCTCGAAAATAGTGTCTAAAGTAGGACCCCAAATATCAGGGTCAGG
>JBCCFC010000706.1:0-7214 GCA_039029935.1 Chloroflexota bacterium | reverse complement strand
TATTTTACCCTACTCTGGCCTACTGCGTGTAATAGAGATTGCTCACTCCGCGTAACGGTGGGTATTTTATTTTGTGGAATGGCCTAAACAAATGAGTGGTTTACAAATCAAATCAAATTTAATAATTTCTAAGGAGACAATTATGCCAGAGCAAGCAGCAGGTGGATGGACAACATTTAGTTGTGATATTTCAAAAGAAGCATTAGAGGTATTTAAGAGTGTACAGCTCCCTTTCGGTAAAACATATACACCAGTGGCTGTTGCAACCCAAGTGGTATCAGGCACCAATTACGACTTTTTCTGCAATACAAAAGTGGCAGGCCAGGGTAAATTCAATGAAATTGCAATGGTAAGCATTTATGAGCCAGTAAGTGGTGAACCAGAAGTAACGGTCAAACATCTCGAACACTAAAAAAGAGTCAAGACGGCATTCAAAAGACAGACACTGATATTTTAGATCAGTGTCTGTCTTTTTTATATAAATATTTTTATAGTCAACAAAAAATATAATCAGTGTTTTATTAAATAGAGTAGCGCTTTATATCTCAAAATCAAAAGGGGAGTATCTATGTCTGACACACGTAACCAACAACAGGATAGCACTGTAGCATCCACAAACACGAACAAGACAACAAAACGCGGTATGAATCGACGTAATTTTCTAAAAGCATCCGCCATCGGCGCAGGCGCGTTGGTGACACTCCCCACGTTGGGGTCTGAGCAAGTCTCTTCTGCACCAACTTCGCAGGAGAGCGATTACCCACAGACAGGCACGGCTCAGTCTGGTAATGGACAAGGGCGTCTGTTGGAGAAAGAGACCAACAACCCGCTCAATGTTTCCAAGCAAAAGCTTCGATTCATTGCAGAAACATGGGCCGAGCCATCGGTTTGGCGTCCCAGTGATTGGCCGGGGCAACCGTTGCCCTTGCATGTCGTTGAGAATGCTGCACCGTTGGCGGTGACGGGTCTAGGCTTTAACAATGCCAAGCCGCTTCTCTTTAGCTATAACGGGTCAACACCAGGCCCTACGATTCGCATGAGCGGCGATGAGACGCTGTTTGTTCACGTGCGCAATCTGTTGGGGCCAGATTTGGGAAAGACGCCCGTTGGTGCCTATCCAGACCCCATTGAAGGCTATCCGGAGCCAGAGGGATCGCTTTTTCAGGCGGTTCAAGCAACAAATCCAAGCCAGACTTACGGCGAAGGGCTAGGCCAGATGCCAACCAAACCCAAGGAGGACTGGTGTCTTGGTGAGCATGTCAATGGCGTTCATACCAACCATGTCACCAATTTGCATACACATGGATTGCACGTTCGCCCCGAAGCCAATCCCGATGGCACACATTCGGATAATGTCATTCTGCGTATCATGCCACAGGCCGACTGGAAGCGTCGCGAAGCCGACCTCGATGCCAGTTGTCGTTTTATCCGTGAGAATGAAGTTGTTGGACAGGCCCCCTATGAGTTCCGACTCGGCAACGTCCAAGACGATCCAAATCAGCCCCATCCAGCGGGTACATTCTGGTATCACCCACACGCACACGGCGCAACCCATAACCAAGTGGCCGCTGGTATGGCTGGGTTCCTAATTGTCGAAGGCGATGTTGACGAGGCACTGCACACGCAGTTGGTTCTTGGAAAGCCGCTAGATGGTAAGTCCAACACATCGGTCATTGAAAAAAACTATCAAAAAAATTCAGTGATTGAGGATTCAAAACTAGTCAACCCTGTCTATCAATTGCCCTATGACCCTGCGCGACGAACGGGGCCATTTGACTACCGAGAGCGACTCATGTTTATTCAACGAGTCCAAGTAACGGCTGAGGACCCTGATGCACCTGTTGAGAATATTGGCCCACGCCAGAAGAAAGCCGTATTTAATACGACGAATGGCGGTTTTGAACCGCGTATTATCACCATGCGTCCGGGGGCTATCGAACGTTGGCGCATCTTGAATGGTAGTGTGGATGGCAAAAGTTATATGCGGTTTATGGTGCTAAAGGGTCGGTACGAATACAAAATATCTCCACCAAACCCATTGGCCCCTAACCCAAGACAACCACTGTATCGCATTGAAGAAGATGGCACAAAGGTCCCGATCAAAACAATGGCAGAGATTGGCGAGCTCAAACACCCGTTATGGTTACTGGCATGGGATGGGATCACGTTGGTCCGCGAGACAGAGCCGGGTGAGGGCAAGTATTACATTCAAAATTTGAACTTTGAGGCCAAGACAGACCCATTAATCATCGACGATTGTAAAAACAACTTTATCAATGTTGATGACTGTTATAAAGATGCAGAGAGCATTCGCGCCTCTTATGTGCGGCCAAACGAGTTAGATTTGGCGGCGGCCAATCGTGCCGATGTGTTGATTCAAGCGCCGATTTTGGGGGATAACCGCGATGCTGAAATCTATACCGTGATCGGGATGGGTACACCGCTCCATGCTGATGGGGGACCGCGACCTGATACGATTATCGCCTATGTGATCGTCAGTGGGAATCCGGTTGAGGGGATGCGCAACTGTAATGGGGGTGACTGTTTGCCTCTGCATGAATTGGAATTACCAGAAGTGCAGAGTTACCTAAAGCCCATTACCAATGATGAACTGATGGTGATGAGTCCAGAGGCGATCTATGAGAAGCTTGAGGTCAATGGTCCGCCACTATCACCACAGCAAGAATATGTCTTGGCGAATGAAATTGAGCAGTACAACAGTACGGTTAAGGACACAACCTATACAAAAGTGACGGTTGATCAAACCGATCCAAATGACATCAAAACAAAGACCGTTGAGACGGTTCAAAAACCAAAGCGTGTAGAGTCTCGCAATTTTCGCACACGTAAAATCACCTATGCTGGTTGGGGCGCCAACGATTTCCCGCTGGTGACCAACAAGGACAGTGACCTTGACGCCTATATCGCCCACTACCACCAACATCAGAAACTGCGTTATTATCAAGCACCCCAATCGCTGACGATTGCCGAAGTGACATTGCCTCAAGGGGTAAAGGAAAAGCTGTCCTTGCGTGATGAGGAGATGACGATTCCGGCATTGCCATTGGACAACTTGAGGCAGCCTGATGGGTCTCCATTGCCACCAATCCTGCTGCCGCCAGGGACACGCACCATGTCGATTGACGGGCGTAAGTTTAACCCAACAGATCAGGTACACCCCAAGATGCTCTGGTGGACGGCTGAAGAATGGGTCTTGACCAATAATTCAATCACCCTTTGGCGGTCGGAGGATGACAAACCGCTTTTCTTTACAGCGGACAAGATGCCCACGCGAGAGAAAGTTGAGGAGATTTTGACAAAGCTCAAGTGCGCCATTGAGATTGACCCCTATGATGAAAGATTACGTGCTGCGCAGATACAATACCAAGGGCTGCTGCCAGAGGAGAAGAAAGGGTGTGTCACGGAGGAAACGGTGGTAGAAGAGCCTTGTGAACCGATTAAAAAGAAGTATAAATATGACCATCCAACCTATTGGGGACGCTTTAAGGGCTATCCAATGACCCGTCGCGAAGCCAGAGATACGTTCGGTGGAAAACATAAAGTTGCCACCAATGCCGCCGACCATCCATTCCATATGCACCAAAACCCATTCTGGGTGATGCGCATTGATGTTCCCGATGAAAATGGCAATTTGGTCAACATTCTACCTCACCCACGCTGGCAGGACACGATCTGGATTCCACGCAATGGTGGGCGTGTGATCTTCCGCTCACGCTTTCCCGATTATCTAGGAGTCTATGTCAACCACTGCCATCTGCTGCTCCATGAAGACAACGGCATGATGCAGGCGGTAGAGGCTGTGCCAACGGCCAACAGTGCCAACTATCGACCCGCCGAAAATGTGCTGCATTCGGGGATCAAAGACGAAGATGTGGATAAACTCTATCCCACCGATAGTAAAAATTTGGGCAGAGCGTGGATAGATTCGATGCACTTTATCGACCCTGATCCCAACACAGGGCAGATGTATCCAGGGTTTACGGTGTCACCGCCGACGCTACCGACGTAATGTCAATTTGAGCAGATAAGCTCAACCTCATCAATGTCAAAGCAGTATCACAATCGATTGTGGTACTGCTTTGACATTGCATAGGAAAATATAAACCCGGCAAGTAAAACAGATTGCCAATCTGTTGCGCAGATTGACACCCTACGATACTGCTTTTATTTATCTAAACACAAGGTCCATTTATACCTATACTGCATGTAAAACAAACAATATCTCGCTTGTCCTCATTTGTTCTACAGGATTATCATACTTTGTTCTACAGGATTATCATA
Source organism: Chloroflexota bacterium (assembly GCA_039029935.1). Lineage (GTDB taxonomy): Bacteria > Chloroflexota > Anaerolineae > Caldilineales > Caldilineaceae. The sequence continues at coordinate 2,912 of JBCCFC010000706.1, read as the reverse complement.
CTTTGTTCGACAGACAATCTCCCCCAACCGCACTATACTAATGTCATCGCTTACATAACAGCGAATTAAAACAATCATTTTAAGTAAGTATATAGGAGATACAAAAATGTCATACATTTTTCAACAGGCAAGTTATTTGATCGGTGAGGAAAAGCCCGGTGCGGTACAGTTCCAAGTGAATCTGGTTTTAGATCCAGAACACCAAACCGTTTCTGGGACAGGGCGGGTTACACAGGCTGTCAATCCACCATTGAGTGTTTCAACTCGGCTACATGGGCAATATAAGGTCTTGAACTTATCACTTCGCGCACCTATTCAAATGATCTTGGTTGACGCAATCGGATACCCAATTCTGCAATGGCCGCCGTTTGCTGGTGTTGGACCTGCTTTTCCACCAAACGCACGCTTATCCATGACGCTTGAGAACTGGACCACTGGCACAGCAAGCTTTAGCTATGTTGACGACAATGGGGATTCGCATGAAGTCAGTGATGCACCGGTTAAGTTGTTAAGCTCTACGCAGCCAAATGATGCCTAATCGTTGAGCAGACCCGTCGTTTGCATCATACGCATGATAAAAATTAATCAATCAAATTCAAATTTCAGGAGAAAAAAATGTCATACAATAATTCTTGTCTTCATTATCGAATTGGTACAAAAACGCTGGGTGCCGTTCAATTCAACGTTGCACTGGTGATTAACGAGGAAACCAAAACCGTTCATGGTTCTGGGCGCATTACACAGTCAACCAACCCACCCGTCAATATTCAAACGACGATTGATGGCAAATATAACGTTATTCGTCCAAGATCATCCATCGTGCCAATAAAAGTTGAATGGGTCGCTATTTCAGCAGAGGGTTATACAACTATCCCAATTCATGGTCCACAGATTCCATCAGACATGCCTCAACCGAAGACGTGGCCGTCCCCAATCAAGGTGCAGAATGTACGTCTCTTCATGTGGCTGACCAACTGGGAGTCAGGGCTTGCTGACTTTAGCTACATCGCTGATGGCAAACAGCACGATTTCAAGGATGTCCCTGTAGAGCTTATCAAGGACTAGTTGGGCACAGAGACGCTGGTTCCGATTTTAAGCCACTCTACAAAATAAATATCTATCGGAGTAGCGTCAACAGTTGAGCAGGCAAGCGTGTCTGCTCAACTGTTTTCCATAATCCATAAGGAGGGCAGGCAATACGTATGTCTAATCAAAAAATTCAAACCATTTTATGGTGGCTATGTTTATTCATTGCCCCATCGATCTTAGTGATAATAGAGCTATTTCACCCCGCAGGGTTTACTAAAGAACCGCCGGGTATGTATCAATATCTGTCTCATTCTCATTCAGCACCCTATGCACATGGTCACAAGGCACTGGGTTACTTTGGCCCAGAGTGGTGGTTTATCCTGCATATGATCCAGACGCCGGCCGTTGGACTAGTGGCGATTGGGTTATGGCTGATGCTTGCGAACGTAGGCGATGAAGATGGGGGGCTGGTGCTGCTGACCAGTTGGCTATCCCGCATTGCTACCTATATCTTTTTGATCTATTACACAGTCCTAGACAGCATCGGTGGGATTGGGCTGGGTCAGACAATCCTTGTTGCAGAAAGACTACACAAAGAAGGGGGTAAGCATGGTTTGAATGAGACACAAATGCAGGGTGTCGAGCGGCTGCTAAACGCCACTTGGGTTGATCCTTGGATTGGTGGCGTGAATTCCTTTGTCAGTCAAACTGGTTCATGGGCGATTTTCTTTGCCGCTCTATTTGCTGCCATCACCCTCTTCTTGGCGAAAAAAGCCCCATTGCCAGCACTGATACTTCTCATCGCCTTTGGCTGGTTCCTGCAATTAACCCATGCCAGCTACTATGGACCGCTCGCCTTTACACTGCTGATTGCTGCATCCATTTGGATTTGGGCATATCAGCATAGGGCATCTGCGCAAGAAGGCTAATCCAGAGAGTTGCTGCCAGTCATCCATCGTAAAATCGTTGGGTGGTAACGGTCTTATACGCTGGAAGCACTCACTACTTTTCGTCACGCCCTAAAGGTTTGGCGACTCACACCAAGTAGCAAAATTTATCTCAATCAAGGAGTTATTATGAACACTGTACCAGAAATTCTTGTCGGTAAATGGACTTACCGTAGCTTCAAAAGCAATCCTGATTTGGACACGCCATTTAATGATTTACGGTTTGGGAAGGGATATATTGAAATAGAAGATGGTCCATGTGAGAAATTAACGGGCTCTATCTTTGGCAAAGGCAAGAGCTGGGAATTGGACCTCAATGGGTCGATCACCTATGGCAATCCATTCTGTGTGCGTTTTCAAGGCAAGGGCGAAGTGGGTGCCAAAAAAGAGGAATGGATTTACGATTACGTTGGCTACTTGATCCGTGATTGGCCGAACGGTGTGGATCAACGTCCTGCCATCGTTGGCTCTATTGTGCGCACCATCCCTCATTCTGGAAAACCTGCGGGGGTTGTGGCGCAGTGGATTGCGGTCAAGCAGGATTAACAAATTACAGAATACATTTTGCGGTTCAATTAGCTTTTTTGAGTAACTATATTACATCTGAAAAGCTGATGTAGAACAAACAACGACAAACTTATCCTCATTTGTTCGACAGACAACGACGCCAAACCGTTGTATACTTATGGATATAATCGTTGATTTTGTAATGGTCAAATAGAACACTGACTTGTACATGAGAACGACTGTAAGAGTATGCCCTACAAAATGTGTGCAAGGTGTTATTGACCGCTACAAATGACTATGTATTGGTTAAAAAAGATGATGTTGAGCAAAACACTTGGTAATCTTAAGGTACTCATTGTGCTTTCAATATCGCCCCAGACTAACTTAATCATTCAAACTACACCGAGCTAACTCAAAAAATCAAAAGAC
>JBCCFC010000705.1:0-7230 GCA_039029935.1 Chloroflexota bacterium | reverse complement strand
GCGGCGCGGACGATTCGATTTTACAACGATTTGTAGGGTCAGGTGAGACTAGTGGCGGTTAGATTGGACCAATGGCAACCAATTTTGGAAAAATTTGGTTGCCATTGGTCCAATCTGTTCATGCTTATTAAGCTGTGACCGCCGACCAAAAATCATCATCAATCGAGGTTGCCAACGCTCTCACATTGGTCGCAATCTCTTCCGGTGAGGCAGCACCAAAAATCGTTGTCGCCACAGCGGGATGACGGTGGGGAAACTGGAGGGCGGCATCCAACATGGGGACGTTGTGTGTTTGGCAGATAGAGTCAATCCGTTGCACTTTGGCAATCACATCATCGGGGGCATAGTGATAATTATAACGTGCGGTGTCACTTGCACCCGTCGCCAAAATGCCACTGTTGAAGATACCCGCGGCCACAATCCGAGTACCTCGTGCATGGCATTCGTCATAGATGCCCGCCGCGCCCTGCTCCAACAACGTGTAACGTCCTGCAACCAAGAAGCACTGAAACTCGCCAATCGTCCACAACTTGGGAATAATCGACCAATCGTTCATACCTGCACCAATCGCTTGGATGATGCCCTGCCGTTTGTACTCATCCAGCACTTGATAGACCGCTGCCATCTCTCCCAAGCCCTGTGCTTCCGGCTCATGCAAATGGACAATCTCGATATGGTCGGTGTACAAGAGCGACATGCTTGTTTCCAGACTGCGCTTCACACCATCAGGTGTCATGTTGCGGATGATGTTGCCCGACACATCTATCTCCAGCCCCACTTTGGTTGCCAACGTATAGCTATCACGGCTGGCTCCCGAACTCGCCAGTGCCAATCCTAGACGGGTTTCACTGGTGCGTTCGCCGGGCATCCCATAGAAGGGGGCTGTGTCAAAAAAGCGGACATCGTGTGCCAAGGCGGCGTGAACTGTCTCGATGGCCTGTGCTTCGGTGATGGGGTTGATGTCCCAGCCGATGGGTGCTGTGCCGATACCGATAGGACGGAATACTTGGTCAAGTTGGTTGTTCATTGTTATTTATCTCCTTTTGATGTCATACTCCCACAATAACCACGCTATCACCTGCTAGACGCCGAGAAATTTGTTTGAGCCGCCACCACATTCACCGCCACCACATTCACCGCCACCACATTCACCGTCACCGCAGTCGATGAGTAACTAACCTCAAACTGGATACCTGTAACACGCTCGTTGCCGATGAGCTCACCAAAGGCACCTGTCACTGCATTGGCCGTGAGGATAACGAACGTGTCCCCGACGCTTGGCACAAAGTCATTGTTCAAACCGATATCGAGCGTTCCGTTGAGGGTCATAGCGCCGTTAACAGTGACTTGGTCAAAGTCTGTTGCACCACCAATCTTGACAACCAATGTCCCGTTATCTGCTTGAACATAGCTGCCACCAATCGTGATATGTCCTGATGCGTCGCCTGATGACTCGCCGGGGGAGAGGATGGCCTGATTGTGTACATCTGTGTCTAAGATTCCGTCTCCATAGAGACGGCCCCCTTCTGTTAAGGTGAGCGCACCCACCGTCATTGTCCCCTGTTCTTGCAATGCAACATTGACCGCGTTGAGGGTCAGTTGCCCGTTGTTTAGCTGGATGGCCCCATTATCGAGTGCATAGAGGAAGGATGACCCTTGCGACGTTCGTATGAATGATGTCAAACTGGACATGTCAATCAGGCTATTGGCTCCACCAGATGTCACCTTGACATTGCCGCCTGTGATTTCGGTCAATGCACTTAGGTTGATGCGACCGCCCTCTGCCGCTTCTATGCCAAGATGGTCGTTGACAAAGGTGTTGCCCACCATTGTCGTCACGTTGCTCAAGTCCAATACACTGCCTGCCCCTTCCGCACGCAAATCGGTAAAGAAGCCTGATCCTTCGCTATCACCAGCAAAGCTATCCACAAGTGGGAAGGCCACGGTGCCACCGTCGCGCACAGTGATGTCTGACCCATCGATATCGGTAATCTGATTGAAATCGGGCGTGAAGCCAGAGATGTCAATGCCCCCTGCAATAAATGAACGGATTTGGCTGGTTGCCAGTGTGCCTGTGCTATCCAAAATCAGGCTAATGCCTTGGGCGTCGGTGAGTTGGTCTATGAGAATCGTACCGCCTGCTGTTGGTGAAAGAATCGACTGACCTGTTGTATCACGGACAAAACGGGTCAATGAGGAAAGGTCAATCAAGCTATCATCGCCGCTGGCGGTAAACTGCACTTTGCCGACATCAATTTGGCTGATGTTACTGAGGTCAACCTTGCCGCCATCAGTCACCTTGATTTGGAGGCTATCATTGACAAAGGTGTTCCCAGCCAATGTCGTCAGCGTACTCAGGTCGAGCAAACTCCCCGCGCCTTCTATCGTAAACTTCGTAAAAAATCCTGACCCCTCGCCATCACCAGCATAACTGGTTATCTGTGGTAGCAAAACCTGCGCACCTGCTTGGAGCGTAAAAGAGGTTCCATCAACATCCCGTAGCTGACCTAAATCGGGTGTAGCACCTGTCAGTTGAAAGTGGCTCCCCGTCACCGTGTCCATCTGGCTGGTTGCAAGGGTCCCCGTATTGTCGAGGTTGATGTTAATACCGCGCAATTCTGCCAACTGATTTGCGATGATGACACCACCATTAGTTGCAACGAGGCTGGATGTCCCCCCACCGCCACGTGCAAAGTGTGTCAGTGAACTCAAGTCAATGCGACTACCGTCACCATCAGCAATGAACTGCGTTTTCCCCACATCAATGGCCGTGACACTACTCAAATCGAATTGCCCCCCATTGCGCACGTCAACCTTCGCATGATCATTGACAAACGTGTTGCCGCTGAATGATGTCACAGCCGATAGGTCGATGAGGCTACCAGCACCATCTACCTTGATATTTGAAAAGAAGCCGCCACCATTGCCCTCATAGGTTGTTAACCCAGGCATGATGATCTTGCCACCACCCCTGGCAGTGAGTCGTAATCCCGCTGCCGTGCCGGGTCCTGTTGTTGTCAGAGAAGCCCCTTGTCCATCGGCAACAAAGGTGACGTTCCCGTCAACTGCCAGCACACCCGAGATGAGTGACTGCGCCTGTACGGTGAGTGAACCGCCTGTAAATTGCATGTTCTCCGCACTCTGCAAACTGACGATGGTGACACCTCCTGCCGAGAAGGTGATGGTGGGCGTCCCCGATACATCAATCAGCACACGGTCTGACTCAGCTGGAACAACATCCGTATCCCAGTTGAGCGGATCATCCCATGACGTGCCGTCGCCGCCACCATCCCATTGGATGCTGGGCGTAAACGCTTGCTCGGTGAAGAAGTCAAAGAACATGAAGGTAGACTCACCAGTCGCAGGACCGACACCGCTAAACTCACGCGTGTCACCCGTCACTGTATCAATGGAGATTGCCGTGAATGGTTCGCCAGCCGGAATGAAGGGGACGAAGAAGTAACCGCCTGGGTCGGTAAGTCCAGTGAAGGGTGTGGGGTTGCCGTTGGAGAAAATTTTGATGGCGTAGGGGCCACCTAGTTGTGAGTACTTGTTATTTGTACGAACATTATTTTCGCCACCACCTGCATTCCCACAACCCGGTCCCCCCGGAGGTGGTGCGGCGCCCATACCAGTTGTGCCGTTGGGTCCATTTTGACCAATGAGACACTTTAGTAAAGAAGGAAAACACTCGTTTTCGGTAGCAAGTTTACATAGGCCATGGATGATTAGATAAATTGCAGCGGCTGCGCCCAAAGCTGTTCCTGCTGTTGTAAGCCCAATCAATCCTAAAAGAAGCGCAACCCCACCCAGTACCCCCAATGTAATATCTATTATTGTGTCTGGGCCAAACTCTGTTGATATAGCTGGACCCCGTGATAGCCCAACTTGGGTATGATAAACAGGGCTGTTCTGAACCATAAGCGCAATACCAACGAGTGCTTGTTCTTGCTCTGGTGATAGACCACTGGAGACAAGTTGTTGTAGTTCATCTCGTATTTTGGCAATATTGGTAAGTACTCGGTCGCGTGCAACTATTTCTTCTTGAGAAGATATTTCTTGATTTTCCATAAAACTAATCATATCTGCCCAATATTGGTTGAGAATGGAGATTGCAGAAACACTTATTTCGCTTTCAGCAGCTTGGATTTCGACTGAAATCGGTTCTGCCTCAAACCCTGAACTTTGATTGACGAGTACAACTTGGGCATCACCAACAGGTAGTGGCGGAATAATCGCCATAAATTTGTGGGTATCCTGATTTATATCAGTGGGCAGGACTAGACTTGCCATTTCAAACTCTTGCCCATCCACCAAGGATGTCCAAACCGCAACATTCCCCTGAGCAGACTGCGGATTAAACCCTACTACCTGAAAATCAAGAATATTGCCAACTGCCCCCTTCAATGGCTGCTCAGACTGCTTGCCACCAGTAATAAAGCGCATGGACGATTGACCAGACTGTGATTGAATTTGGACTGAGTTGATTGAAGGTTGTAGCACGGGGTCTGCGATAACATCCCCATTAGGCGCAACACTCGCCGTATTGATTACCACAATCTCGCTACGCCCATCACCGTCCGCATCCGGCGCAAGCCGATAATTCACAACAGCTTGTCCCGGCTGGACGCGATTGCCAAACCCCGCTGAGACCACCATGCCCAATGGTCCGTCAATCGGTACACTGGACTGGACATCCTGTGCGCCCAAAAAGGTGACGCCCATATCTTCCCATTCAATGCCATGTCGTTCGGTCGTCTCCTCTTGGGTCAACTCATCCACTGTCACGGTTGTGCCATCGGGGACCGAGCCGGGGAGGAGCGAGATGACACTGCCGATTTCGCTGGCGAGGACACCGCCCTCTTGACCGATGGTTGCGGTCTGTGGCGGATTGGGTACAATGGTCACGTTGATCGTTTCGGTGTGTGTGCCACCAGCCCCCGTTGCTTCGGCAGTCAACTGCATCTGCCCAGCCGACAACTCGCTGGCATCCATAAAGACACGGAAGCCGTCACTACCATCGGTATCAACACCCAAGTCTACGTCCCCTGCATGAAAGCTGACGCTGGCAATCGCATCGGCATCAGTTGGCTGAATCGAAAAGTAGGTGATGCCGCCGACAGAGCTGCCATTGACTGGATTGTTGATGACAAATTGTGGTGGGTCAGCAGATGCCGTTGTTGGCGGTGAGGCAATCAAGGGCAAATAGAGCGTCGTCTCCCCTTGGTCGAGTTGTTGTGGGGATGGTGCAGCCTGAGCGACACGCGCTCTGCCCCCAATCAGTATAGACACTTCACAAAGTGGCTGAAACAATAGTGTTGTTGACAACAATACTGCGATGAGCCGATAAGCAAATCTGGATTTTTGCATGAGTTTTTCTCCTGTGTGTGTATAATCGGTGCAGTTATTGATAGCGAGTCTACTATCTCACCAACACATCAATAGCATCTGTCTCCGGACTGATAGATTGGACAAAGGCAGTGAGGGCTGATAGTTCATCCGATGTAAGAGGTTGACTGGCCTCATCGGGTGTAGGATGACCAGAGGAAAGCAGTTGCATGAGTGTCGGCATGGAACCATCATGTAGATAGGGCGCGGTCAATCCGACACCCAAAAGTGATGGCACATCAAACCCACTCTCACCACGTATATCAGCAGGATTGAGTGTTCCTACATCAACCAAAACCGCATCCACCATGCCATTCCCATCAGGGTCCAACATCCCCGGCTCGTCTGCCAATGTACTCAAAGTCCAATGCGGTCCACCATGACAATTGGCACATCCTTGTTCAATGAACAAGGTACGTCCCTCGGCTATTAAACCTGTCATAGAATTTATTCTACTATCTACTATAAACGCCCGAATCCCATTTGATAAAAAAGCTGCTAACGCATCTAAATCTGTAGAACGTCCCCCATTTGGTAATCCCAATTGCGCAGGGTCTGTACCAGGAGCCAACCCCAATCCATGTTGAATGAGGTGAATTGTTTCCTCGACATCCTGCGGTTCATCCAATGCGGCGGACCAATGCCAAGGCAGGGTATCACCTGCATTCCACAACGCAGGTGTCTGGCGGGGACCATCAGGGAACATCCATGTCACGCCGTCGGGCAGGCCGTCAAAGTGGCAACTGGCACACGAAACCCACGAGCCTTGTGACAGTCTGGGGTCAACAGCGTTGTTAAAAAGGATTTTGCCTCGTAAAATATCGGCATCCAATGTCTCATCGGTCACTTGGATTTCTGTGAGGATTTCGAGGTTGACTAAATCGTATACTGTGGCCGAGCGCGAAAGGTAGTTCATGACATAGCCCCGTGTCCCATCCCGACTGAGTGCCATGCCCTGTGGGTTCTTGCCCGTTGCCAAAAATTTGACCAGTCGTGGCTGTGTTGGGCTGGAGATATCGACCACTTCTAGCAGGTCGCTCCCCGCCAACACAATATAGAGCCGTGTGCCATCAGGTGAGGGAATGGCCGCAACAGGGTTGTTGACGGGTGAGCCAAAGATGTCCTGATCGTTGAGCGGTAAAAAGGCGGTGCGGTCCTCTTGGTATGTGGATAAATCGAGGACGGATGTGGCCGCAAAAATGGTCGTTGTCAATCCTGCTGGTAAGGCTGGGGCGGCGCGGACATGTGGAACCCAGGCGCGGTCGCCAGCGATGGCAATGCCTGTCAACAGATTGGGAAAACCATTGGCATCGGGCGCGAGGACAATCTCACGCTGAATTTCTAGCAAAGCAGTATCAATCACAGAGATCACCGCCTCATGTCCATCGTCAGTAGTCTCGGTCGGTGTGTCAATATCCGTGCGTGGTTTTGCGAGAAGATGAGTCACATAAAGCTGTTGCCCGTCAGGGCTAATCGCAAGCGCGTAAGGTTTCGGGTTTGTGGCGATTCTCGCGATGATGGTCTGTGCGGCGACATCTATGACTACGACCTCATTTGCAGCCATCAAGCTCACATAAGCTCTATCTCCAGCCGGGCTAAGGACAACACCCGCAGGCTCCGGCCCCAACATGATTGTGTTCTGGATGGTCAAGGTTACAGCGTCGATCAACACAAGCGTCCCGCTGGCTGTGTCCACGATGTACGCAGAATTCCCGTCCGGTGAAAGGCTCACCCAGCGCGGTTCCACGCCAACCGATACCTCAGCCAACACTGCTTCGTCATTCAATATCGTCACACTCCCTGAATCAGGGTTCACCACCCATACGGTGTCCTCGACGAGCT
>JBCCFC010000704.1:0-7234 GCA_039029935.1 Chloroflexota bacterium | reverse complement strand
TTGGATTCCCCCCAAATGTCCACACCAATCCCGCAACCAACAGGACCATTGCCATTGACGCGAGATAAAATGCTTTGTCGTCTAGAAAATAAAGAAAGAGCAGTAGACTGGCCGCAATCAATGCAATGCTCAATATGTTTGAGAGAATTGTTTCTTTTGGTTTCTGCCAATCAATATTCTTGTCGTTGCGAATCCGTTGCACGGCAAGAAAAATTGTCACTAATGGAACCAAAACACCGTGACTGTAATATTCATTATTCATCCACTCTCGCCAAAGCCATTGCCAAGCAGGCCATGTTAAAATAAAAAAGATGCCTGTGGCAACGATTAATAGCGTACGATTGTTCATGAATGATTGTTGTTGATTTTCTTTTTGCATAAAAAGTGGATGAATCTTAATAAATCTGTCTAATTGAATACCACTATCTTAAAAAACACCAGCCAGAATACCACTTACACAGATTGCTGTCAAACCTTTTAGTGAATGATTACTGATTACGGTCTATCCGCTTCGTATTTTGAGCGTGAGAAACCGATCTTTTCTAAAAACTCAGTTTCTCACGCTCATTTTTAAGATACACTTGACCCAGGATTTGATACTGTGTCTGCAACCGCAACGATCTGCGCCCATGTATTGTCATCTAGTGGAATACCATTCTTTTGACGTTCTGCGGCAGTGCGACGTTCCGGCTCACCAGGAACCAGCACCTCGTCAAATCCTGCCATTGGTTTCGTATTTTTGACATGCTCGACCAATTGTTTGCCATCCGCCAAAAATTCATCAAGTGGACGGAAGGCGTTGATGTCTAGCACCATAAACAGAACGCCGTTGACGGGTGTGAACCAAGCAAAAGGCGTACACCCTGCACCTGTCAATGCACCACCCAGAAATTCCATCATCAGTCCAAGCGCATAGCCTTTGTGACCACCGACTGGCCGTAACATGCCTTTTTTGTAAAAGTCATTGGGGTCTGTGGACGGTGTGCCTTCGCTATCAAGCACCACACCGTCTGGCACAGGGACACCCTTGTTGCGGGCCACACGTAACTTGCCTTCAGCCAACGCGCTGGTCGCAAAGTCGATGACGACAGGCGGCATATCAGCGATGGGAAAAGCTGCCGCGATGGGGTCTGTGCCCAATCGTCGTTCTGCACCACCGTGAGGCGCAACCAATCCGCCTGCACTGCCACCATTGCAGAAGGCCAGCCCAATCATATTTTGCGCCGCTGCCATCTCTACCCACTCGCCAACACGACCAATATGGTTACAGTTGTACAGCCCAGTCATCGCAACGCCTTGCTCTTTGGCCTTGTCAATGGCAATCGAGATGGCATAGCGTGCCGACACCTGCCCAAAACTGCGTTGCGCATCGACCATCGTCACGACACCGTGTGAACGGGCAACGGTTGGCTCGGCGTTAGGCGTAATGAGATTGCGGGTGGTGATCATTTGGGTGTACATTTCGGTGCGGATGACGCCATGCGAATCATGTCCGGCTAAATTGCTTTTGACAAGCGAGTCAGCGACAAAATCGGCTGTTTCTTGGGCTGTACCGACATTGTGAAAAATGCGGGCAACGAATGTTGATAATTCTTCTGGTGAAATTGTCTGCATACTATATACAAATCCTTTATCGTTATATCTGTAATCCCAGCTTCAAATAAATTGATTACCCAATTTTATATTTTTCCAGCCGATAGCGCAACGTCGCTCGCGTCAGCCCCAAAATCTGCACCATCTGTGCCTTATTGCCCTTGGTCATCTACCAATGCCGAAGGAGCTTAACTATATGCTCAAAATTATTGCGGTTCTTGCACTAGGGATTGCAGGAGCCATTCATGTCTACATCTCGCCTTCGCATTTTGCACATGCATCCGCACATGGTATCTTTTTTGCAGAACCGATGCTACCGATGTTGAATCACATGACCGATGATGGGCATCACGATGAGGTGATGGATGATGCCCATAGAGATGATGCTCACAGTCATAATTGATGACACAGACAAATTAATGGTATATGTCAGAAGGAGAGAGTGTGTATGTTACAGAAGAGCATGAGTTTGATTTTTATTCTGCTAATTTTTGGCTTTGTGGCTTGTGCCACACCACCTCAACCAGTACAAGAGGCGGCGGTAGAACAGGCTGAACAGGCCGAAGAGCCATTGGCACAGGGCAAGCGCATCTATGATGAAAACTGTGCCTCCTGTCATGGGTTTGACGGTGAGGGGCAACCCAACTGGCGTGAGCCTAACGACAAGGGCGTCTATCCAGCACCGCCACATGACAATAGTGGGCATACATGGCATCATCCCGACGCACAGTTACTCCAAATTGTCGCCCAAGGTGGGGCATTACCGACAACGGGAATGCCCGGGTTTGCCGATAAACTGACCGAGGAAGAGATGATACTCTCGCTGGATTATATCAAAACCTTCTGGGGTGAGGAGGAGCGAGCGTTCCAAGAAGAGCGGTCGCGTCAGACGGGGGGCTAGGCCATGCATAGACAGCGATTCAATAACCATTATCAGGGTTTCCTCACCGGAGCTTTATCTGAATTTGGCGTCATGATGGTCTTCTTTCTGTTGGTTCTCTTTGTGACAACTGGGTGTGGCAGTGCCAATGATGCCTCTGCGTTGTCCTTCACGCCCAAAGGCGCAACCAGTGTCCACAACACGTTTCTGTTGTTTTATACCGACAACTGACTGCCCTGAGAAAACATGACGCCCATCGTGAATGGGCTTGAACGTGAATTTGACACAATAATGGCCTTTCAACGGTTTAACGCCAATACTGACCAAGGCCAATCCTTACTGCGCGCCTATGAGTTGCGTGGGCATCCAAGCTATGTGGTTGTGGATACCAGAGGAAAAAGGTTGTGGTCGGGTATGGGAGAGATACCTGAGAGTATACTACGGACACAAGTAGAAAAATATAGTCAATGAGAAGTTGGAAAGGGGAATGAGTCATGAAACACTACACTTTTATCTTGGCCGTTTTGTTCTTAACTGCATGTGTGATGCCAATCCAGCATACAAATAATCACAGCGACCAGCATGAACACAGTAGCCAGCATGAACACAGTAACCAGCATGAACACAGCCACCGACAGGCCGAAGTTGCGGCCAAAGGTGCAGAGATCATGCCCTTTGATTTGGCGCGCACGACCCACATTTTTGAGAAGATCGACAACGGTGGGCTACAACAGGTGATTACGGATGATGGTGACGAAGAACAGATTGCCTTGATTCGCCAACATCTAAGCGAAGAGGCTGACCGCTTTGCCAATGGTGATTTTCACGATCCAAGCATGATTCACGGCGATGAGATGCCCGGCCTCCATGAATTGGTGACGGGGGCAGACCAACTTAGCATTGTCTACAGCGACATTGACGGTGGTGGGCAAATTCTCTACACAACCGAGAGTACTGACCTTATTGATGCCATTCATCATTGGTTTGACGCGCAGTTGGCGGATCATGGTCGCCATGCTAGTGAGCATCGTTGAGAATCATAAAATTGGATTGAACTCTTTCAGATCTCGAGTGGGCAGTTCATATCTCGTGACTACCCACTCGAACCCTCGACTGTTACTCTATCTTCAACAAATCATCAACCACAACGAGCTTATTCTCTGCAATAGATTTGTTGGCGGCAACACCCAGCAGAATCGACGCCGCACCATCCACATGCGATGCAGCCCGTTTGTATGGGTCATCTGGCGGGTTGGTGGCAAAAATCTGCTCCAGCATCACAGGATCAGCACCCCCGTGTCCGCCCTTGGCTTCGGGAATATCAACTTCATAGGGCAAGCCAAACATCGGATAGACACGAATATACTTCGCTGTAAACTGCTCGCGAATCGCCTCTGCCTCGGTGGAATTATCTTCCTCGCCGGGTCGGAAATGACGCCCTACCTTTTCCGATAGCTCAAACTCGATGCGCCCCTTGGTTCCGGTGATGGCGACACGATACCCTTCCCAAGGGGAGTAGGCGATGAGCGAGTAGGTCAACAGCGCACCGTTACGATAACGTGCTGTGACGCTCATTGTGTCCTCTGCGCTGATATTGTCGCCAAATACGTTGCGGTCGCGGATATAGCCGGAATCACCCTCAGCGTTATAGTAGAGTGCCTTGTAGGATTCGCGTTTTGTGAGATCAATGGCGAAGGGATCGTTATCAGATTCTTCGTTGCCAGTATAGCGGTCATAGCTGTAGCTCTCACCGCGTGACGCAGCATTCTCTCGTCCATAAAAAAGCAAATCACCCATTGCAAAGACTTCAGCTGGGTAAGAGTCAATCCACCAGTTGATAATATCAAAGTGGTGTGTAGATTTGTGAACCAGTAGCCCACCCGACTTATCTTTTTCACGATGCCAACGGCGGAAGTAGTCTGCACCATGTTGTGTGTCCAGTACCCACTGAAAATTGACGTGTAACGGTCTGCCAATGACATCCTTCATGATCAGGTCACGGACAGTGGTCGAGATAGGCGAATAACGATAGTTGAACGTCACCCGTAACGAATGCCCTGTCTGTTGAATCGCATCAAAAATGGCATGGGCCTTGGACGCATCTATGGTCATCGGCTTTTCGGTGATGGCATCACAGCCTAGCTCCATTGCACGAACGATATAGGTGTGGTGGGTAGAATCCATTGTGGTGACGATGACGCAATCTGGCTTGGTCTCCGCCACCATCTGGTCAAAGTTTTGAGCGTGATAGGTCGGTGCGGGTGGCAGGTCATACTCTGCTGCCATATACTCGTTATACCAATCCATGCGTGTTTGGCTCAGGTCACAAAGCCCGACGAGTACGGAATCTGCCACATATTCTTTGGCGATGGCATCGACATACATTTGGGCGCGGCCACCTGTGCCAACGATGGCGTAGCGTTTGCGTTGGTCTGTCATTTAGTATTCCTCTTCAGTGATTTTGATTTGATAAATTGAAGATAAAGTTATTGTCAATCTGCAATATGCAGAATTCGTTGTTTTAATCCAGCAGGAAATATACATACCCGAAGTTTCTAACGCGTCTAAATGTGGGCGAACTTTAGTCGTCAAGCCAACCTCTTTGGCTCCCAACAAAATGCGTAATGTCCCCCACACTTGTAAGCCCGCGGCCTGTGCGGTCCGCCGCGCAAGCAAATCATCCAGTATACAAGCGGCGATGTATGACTAATTGCGTCGTGCATATTCCATTTCCAACTCATTTAACTCAGCCATAAAGGGAAACACTTGATACCGATCAAGCGAAAATAAAAATGCCACGCGTGAAATACCAGCTAATTCCGCTGCTCGGCCAGATGAGAGCCTTCCTAACTCAAACAATTTAACGGCTGTGAGCATCCGCATTTCTTGTGCAAAGGTTTGTTCATCCATTTTTTCGGCAAGTAATACTGTTTCGGGGACATCTATGGTTAGTTGTTTTACTGTTAACATTTAGTGTATTTCCTAGCTATATAATTATATCCAGTATTGATCCTGTTGATCACGCAACGGCCACAATGCCGAATTCTCCGGCATCTTGACCATATCACGTGTAATGAATGTCCCGGCTGGGACCGTTGTCTGTAGCTGGTTACCATTTGCCATGTGGATCGGAATGGGTGTGTTCGATGTGATGGGCGTTGCGGTCTGCATAAAAAATTCAAGGTCAGGACTGTGGTCATTGCCCACAATCTCGCCAGCATGAAGCGTTCGTTTGGCCTTGGCAACAATGTCAACAACAGGCTGTTGTTTGGAAGCACCCGTTGTGATGCCTAGTAACCCCGCACAAAGAATTGTGATCGGCGTCTCGACTCCACACAAATGGTGTGGCCGGTAAATTAAGGCTGTCGTGTCCTGGTGATTAGCGATAAGTCCTTTGGTAGTCAAAATTTTCTGCGAATAATTGTTCTCGCAACTAACGACGATAAAAACACCGCCACCAAGCCCTGCTTCATGCGCTTGACGAAGACAGCTAACACTGTCCACAATCCCGCCTCCTTGTAGAATACCATAATCCTTTTCTGGACACAAAATGCAAGAAATTTCGCTAATCATTGCAGAAGGGCAATGAATATTGCTGATTCCAGCAATTCCTGCATCTGAAATCGTCATATCAGGCTTCAATCCTGTTGCGTTAGCCGCAATCGCCATCTCAACCAGATCAAACCCACCCACTTGGGGCAAGGCAGCAAACAACGCTTTGCGGGCTTGAACATACTCTTTGGCACCACCTACTGGGATAGGACGTAACCACTGCATATCTTGCTCGGCAATTTCAATTTGGCGACGGCGACATGTCACAGTTCGTTCAAACAGATCATAGATATACTCAGCATCGCGCGATTTCCCACCGCTGAGAACCGTCAACCCCAATTCCTGTGCCCATTGAACCAACCCAATCAGTAGCCCATGTTGGTCGCCATCTACCTGTGTATAGACCACGCCTGCCTGTGCCGCCAAATGCGAAAGCATCGGCCCGACAGTGGCATCGGTTTCCTTGTTAACCATGGCCACATGTTTACCATACTCAATGGCCGCCAGCGCATGGCGTACCCCTGCTTCGGGCATCCCTGTTGCCTCGACAACCACATCGAGTGGCAAATCCATCATCAGAGAAGCATCAGGCACAATGACACGTTTCCCCCTTTCAATGGCGTTGAGTGCGGATTGACGGTTCTCGCAGACAGCGACTTCCTCTGCTGGAATGCCTGCAAATTGATAGGCTTGCTGTGCTGCTTCAACATCAACATCGGCGACAATGGGGATGTGTAATCGCTCCACCATCATGGACTGTGTCACAATCGCTGTCGCAAATTGCCCTGTCCCGATGATGCCTGCGTGAACTATTTTACTGTTTTGTTCGTTATTCAATACAACCTGATTGAAAAGCGTTTGGTAAATCATCTATCCCTCTGTTTGTGAATGTTTTGTTATTGATGACTAAAAACGGGCGTTCTATACGGAACATCTAATCTTAAGAGATTTGTTAATTATGTCTATCTATGGTATACTATTACTGGATACGCTAGATCATACGCCCGGTACAGCGGTGATTTGGCACATTTTATCAACTCAAAATCACTTCTAGTTATTTTCTAGCAGTTTTTGAAGGGAATCTCACCAAATCGTAGTGAAAAAGACTAGGTTTGGTCTAACTGTACAAACAATATTCGTTGCAGGATTACAAAGTTGTAACAATATTTTTATTTATTGTGAATGCAATCATTTAACTAAGTTTGTAAT
>JBCCFC010000703.1:0-7235 GCA_039029935.1 Chloroflexota bacterium | reverse complement strand
GCATTTTTTGCAAAAAATGCCCAAACAGTGTGTTTTATATTCACCTTCCGGAGGTCTGGTCAACTCTTAAAGAAGATTTGTGCAATACCCACCATCAACCGGAATCGCTGTCCCTGTAATAAAGTCTGATGCTGGTGCCGACAGGAAGACCGCCAACCCTTGGAAATCGTCAATATGTCCCCAACGGCCAGCAGGTGTACGGTCCAACACTTTCTCATTCAGCCCAGGCACATCGCGTCGCGCACCTTGCGTCAACGGCGTGTCGATCCAGCCGGGCAGGAAACAGTTAACCTGAATATTGTCCGCTGCCCACGCAATCGCCAATGATTTGGTCAACTGAACCATGCCCGCTTTGGAGGCCGAGTAGGGTGCGCCCCAACCCGCACCAAAAATCGACAGCATGGAACCACAGTTCAGTATTTTGCCCCCACCGACGGCTTTCATAGACGGATAGCAGGCGGTGCTACAGCGGAAAGCACTGTCCAGATTGGTATTCATGATAAAGCTCCACTCGCTGGGGTCCAGCTCCTGCGGCATCTTACGGATGTTGGTCCCCGCATTGTTGACCAAAATATCAATGCGCCCACATTGATCCAGCACCGTCTGCGCCATCGCCTTCACCGACTCTTCATCCGACACATCACAGGTCACGGCCAACGCCTTGCCACCATCCGCCTCCAACGCGGCCACAACTTCCTCTGAGCGTGATGTCGTGCGCGCTGTGATAGCGACGGTTGCACCTGCACCGGCCAATCCACGCGCGATGCCAAGGCCGATGCCACTGTTGCCGCCTGTGATGATAGCGACCTTGCCCGTTAAGTCAAACATATTGTTGTTGTTCATTGTAATTTTCTCCATAGAAATGATGAGCGTAACTTGTCGAATTGCGCTCGTTGAATAATTTCTTCTTATGGTATATGATTCTAGCATATTCACAAAACCGCATTTTCGGTGTTGATTCTCGGATAAATGTAAAGAGGAACGAGATTAAGATGAGTAGCCAACTCAAACGATTTTCACCCTATTTAGACAATCATTTTGTCAACCGAGACGAAATATTGGCAGAACTCCAGGAATGGGCAACCGATTTCCCCAAGTATGGCCGCTCTGCGCTTGCGCTCATCGGTCGACGGCGCACGGGGAAGACATCCATCCTTGCCAAACTGTACGAGTATCTATTCGATGAACAGACAGAAGTACTCCCCATTTTTATCAGCTTTGAAGGGTTCTTGCATCGAAATGGTCCAATCTCAAATTTAGAGTATATTCACACATTCCTGGGTGGGTATATTGCCAGCTATGCAGCATTCAAGTTTCGTAAACCAGAACTGCTGACCATTGCTGATAAATGGGACAGATTACGAGAGTTTGTTGAACCGCAGGCTGATGATTTGATTCAAGATTTGTACAGTCGGTATGATCGGCTTGTTGCGGAGGGCGACGACAACAAGATAACAACGTTTGCACACGGGTTATCTACGGAGCCGACATGGTATAGCCAGCAAAAAAGTATGCCAACAATTTTGATGATTGATGAATTTCAGATATTGACGCAGGTTTATCATCCCATTCTCAACCGTGTTCGCTCGATGACCGCTAGTTATATCCCTGCTGTCGAGTCTATTGACGTACCCTTGCTTGTCTCTGGGTCAGCTGTTTCTCTTTTGGTCAATCGTGCATTGGCAGGTGGGCTATCAGGGCGATTTTTGGGATTTTACTATGTCAAGCCAGTGCCGCAAAAATATGCCCTTGATCTCACGTTTCGACTAGGGGATACATATGGTTTAACCGTTGATGAGGCGTTTGCAGGGATGGTCTGGGAGATTACGGGTGGGCATCCCTATAGCATCCAATGCTTGATGACCAGTAGAAGCCAAGCAAAACAGCGTTTCCCCGATTTGGACGCATTGAAAGAAGTGGTTCGTTTTGAGTTGACCGATGCACGTGGTCAACTTTGGCATCATTATGGTGCTGAGTTTGCCAAATATAGTGAAGAATTGAACGATGGTCTAACGACACGAAAGGTCATGTTCTGGACAACCAAATATCCCGAAAAGCGAGTGGATGTGAAACATGTCGCAAAGGAAATTGGTGAGTCTGAGGACACAATCCGCGCATCACTGGAAAAGCTGCAATGGGTCGATGTCGTCATGCGTGTCGGTCTACGAAGCCATCAAGGGACAAGCGACCCGATGCTTCGTCGTTTCATCGAGTATGAATACTATCTGGAGATCGAGGAATTATCACCCGAAGAAGCCCTGAAGGATTGGCATCAAGAATATTTGTCGTTGATGGGGAAAGTGAATGAGTTTATTGGCCATGTTGCTGAGGGCTATGTCTATGCAATTCTCAGTGGTTTTGATGGGCGAATGGTTAAGGGCAACCCTTACTTTAGTGTGAGTCAAGATGTACTACTGCCACAGTTTACTAAAATTGAGCGGCGTGGTGGGATTGTCCAACGAGGCAAAACATTGGAGATGGATTTAATCGCCGAATATCCTTTGCCAGATAATCGCGGCACAGGTGTGTGGCTCGTGCAGGTAAAATATTGGAAGGAACCGATTGGCGAGAAAGAGATTCAGAAATTTTTGCAGGATACAGACAAAATTATCGCCGAAAAAGGGTATGCAGAAAGTATTCGTTGGTATTTTTGTAAACAGGGATATCGAGCAAAGGCAGAGTCTCGGTTAAAACAACATCAGGTTTTGTATAGTACACTAGAGCAGTTTAATAAGCTGGCTCGATTGTTTAAATTTTTTGGACTGCCTAAATAACACATAAAGGAACTTCAATTATGACCCAAATTCGCATGGCCCAGTACGGGACCAAACATTCGCATGGCAAGGGCAAAGTCATTTCCATGCTCAACAACCCTAATGTGGAACTGATAGGCGTGTGGGAACCAGACCCTGCGCAACGTCAGCAGTTGACCGAGCAAGATGATGTCTATCAACAAGTCACGTGGTTTGAGCATGAGGACGATCTACTCAATGACCCGTCGATTGTGGCGGTCGCATCTGAGGGCAACAATAAGGAGAGCTTGGATCAGACTGAACGCATTGTCAGCGCAGGCAAACATGTGTGGTATGACAAACCAGCAGGGGAAGATTGGACACAATGGCAGCGTATTGTGGCACAGGCAAAAGAGCAAAATCTGTTGATTCAGATGGGCTATATGTTGCGCTACCATGATGGCTTTCACCAAATCGCAAACTGGACGCATAGTGGCTTTTTAGGCGATATCTTCTCAGTACGGGGACACATGTCTACGGGGATAACCCCGGTACAGATGGAGCGCGGGAGTCAGTACCAAGGAGGCATCCTCTATGATTTGGGTGGGCATATGCTCGACCAAGTACTCTGGTTGCTGGGACGTCCACACACCGTAACCAGCTTTTTACGCAACGACTCTGGGCGTATGCCGGGGTATGTGGACAACTCATTGGCCGTCTTTGAATTTGACAATGCGATGGCAATGATTGATATCGCCGCACTGGAAACCAAGCCCATGGCGCGTCGGTTTGAGGTGTATGGAACCAAGGGCAGTGCCATTCTCATTGAGCCATTTGAACCAGGCACACAGATTCGGCTCTGCCTGAATGAAGCACGGGGTGGCTTTGACGCAGGTGTCCAGTTTGTGCCCATTGATGCACGTTCTCGCCAAGGGTTGTATGACCTAGAACTGGAGGCACTGATTGCCACAATTAATGGCGCACAGGCGCCAGACCGCTCCCTAGACCATGAGTTGCTGGTCCAAGAAATGCTGTTACGTGCCGTAGGAACAATTGAGTAAAAATTTTACCGCAAGAGGTGACGGAGTGACGGGGAGATAGGGTGAGCCTTTCAACCTTTCAACCCTTCAACCCTTCAACTCTTCCACCTTTCAAACAAAAAGGAGAAAACCATGAGTAAGATTAAATTAGCCATCGTCGGTTGTGGTGGCATGGGGCATCGTCATTTGCGCGGGCTAGCCGAACTACATCGCAATCATCTATCACACTTTGACGTAGTGGCAGCCTGTGATCCAGTAGCGGCCAATGCCAATTCGCTGGCCGATGAAGCAGCGGAACATTTCGGTACGCGCCCGGCAGTGGTTGCCAACTTTGATGAACTCGCCAAGGTCGGTGTGGATGCAGTGGATATCACCACGACGCCACCTTATCACCATACGCTGGCGGTCGATGCACTGGCACATGGATGGCACGCCATGATTGAGAAGCCCGTTGGGTTGACGGTCCGTGCCTGTAACTTGATCCGTGCTGCCGCCCAACAGAGTGACCGCGTGGTCAGTGTCGCCGAGAACTATCGACGCGACCCCATCAACCGCATGATTAAGGCATTGTTGGACGCAGGTGTGATTGGGCAGCCACGCTTGATGTTTCACAACATGGTCGGTGGTGGCAACAACATGACGATTTCGGTTTGGCGTCACAAAAAAGACCAGAGCGGCGTCATCCTTGATGTGGGCGTTCACTTTACCGATATGATGGAATATTTTCTGGGTGACATCACGCATGTCTATGCCCAAACGCGTCTACACGAGCCAATCCGTTATAATGCGGCGTCCGGCGATGCTGCGGGCAATGCCGAGGGGGCGACATCCAATCCTGCGGGCGTCTATGGTAAATGGCAAAAGGACATGCCCGCCACCTTTGAGGCCACTGCTGAGGACGCAGCCTATGCGACGCTGACCTTTGCCAATGGTGCGGTCTGTCAATACACCGAGGACCACGCCGGACATGGCAAGGGCATGTGGGTCCGTCAGATTCACGGCTCGGCGGGGTCAATGGACCTGCCCAACGACCGTAGTGGTCAACGCATGACGCTCTATCGCCCCGGTGAGACACCGATCAGCGAGGCAGGACTGCTAGAGCTAGTGCCTGATTTCCACTTGGACAAGGCAACGGCCACACTCTTTGGCAGCGACCGTATGTGGCACTATGAGTTACCCTTTGTACAGACGGATCGCAAGCTCATTGCGGTTGAGTATGCTGATTTTGCGGGGGCTATTCTGGGTGAACATCCAATCGACGTGGATATTGATCAAGGCACACGTTCAGTTGCGATTGCGTATGCCATGCTGGAGTCGGGTGTCGCTGGACGGACGCTGACAGTGGATGAGGTGCTGAACGAAGAGGTGGATGCCTATCAGCAGGATATTAATGAGTCTATGGGCATTTAGGCGTTAAGTGACACAATCACGGTATACGGGTAAACAAACCGAAGCTTGGCTTGGTTGGCTGGCAGATAATCTAGCCGACCATGACCAAGCTGTTTTTGCATTGGACACGCTCCCACCAAGCTGGCTGCGCTCGCAGAGCCAACGATGGTCTTACATTGCCGCCACATGGCTGCTCTGGCTGTTTGGCATAGCCCTGCCCGCCGCGATGGTGGCAAATCTCTTTGCGGGGCTAGAAGGCGCAGTAGTTGCGGGGGCAATCGCCAGCATCTTGGGTGGCCCCATCTGGGTCCGTCGCAGCTTTCGCTATCAGCCACCAATCCTGCCCCAAGAAGTTGAGGAAGCGGATGACTCAACCGCCACAAAACAGAGCCCCATGCAGACCTGTCTAGCACTTGGCTGTCTCATCACGGTATTTGGCGGGATATTTCTAGCCATCTCGTTTGTCACATGGCAAGATAAACATGACTGACAAATTCTCGTCTGAAGCTGATGTATGAGTATGGATTTGGCAGTCATGTCGTCGCAACCATGAAGTCTATGCCAACATAGACTGGATAGTTGCCATGCGTTGCTGTCTATCCTCCAGTCTTGTCTTAATCACCGATTCAAGATTCTCACCCAGTGCCACCAAGCTATACTCACCCTCCAGTGCTTTTTCAACCCATGCATCGTTGATCCCCGATTGTCCCGTAAAGGCACCACAAATACCACCAAGCATCGTCGCAATCGTGTCGGCATCTCGTCCCAAATTCGCCGCCATTGGAATGGCAACATTGGGGTCGCCCTGTGCCAGCAAAAAGAGTCCCAATGTGCAGGGTACGGTTTCGCGCGAATCGCTGATGATATCACCCAAGCAATTGTCATAGTGCCATTGACGGAAGTCTTCATAGGATGGCTCTGTTTCCAAATAGTCCATCACCTTTTGAATACAATCCAGCATTTCTCGGCCACTTTTGGGTGGCAGGTACGCGGTGGCCGCATCTAGGATAGATGCCACCGTACTGGCAGGGTTCATGGCCTCTGCCACTGCCGCCGCAATCGCACACGCACCGTCACGACAGAAGGATGAGTCGCCCGCATGAATCAAACTGGCAACCTCAAAGGCTTCTCGTGCCGCCTGACGTGGGTCGCCTGCATTGATGATACCCATCGGGGAGATACACATGGCTGAACTCGAGCTGTGCATGTTGCCAATCCCCGCGTTAACGGGCAGCGACAGTTCGCTTTCGATTTTGTGGAACATGTTGCGCACGGGGATGTAGAAGAGCCGATAAAAGCGTTGTTTGTGTTTCAGGAACGAGGCTGCAAAATTATCAACCGATGCCCAACCACCCCCCGCAAAGATGGCCTCACACAGGATGAAGCGCAGTGCTGAATCATCTGTGCCCGAGCCTTCAAAGCTATCCACCCAGCCAAATTGTTCTTGAATCTGTGCAAAGGTTTTGCCCTCGGTCGGTGCGCCCATCGCATCGCCAATAACGCCGCCCAATAGACAGCCCATCACCCTATCCGTCAACTGTGTATGGTTACTCATGATTTGGATTCTCCTCTAGACCTTATTTCTGATTAAGTAAATTCAGCAAACACTGTAGCTAACCCTTGCAAGTTTTGTGGAATCAGCAACAATGTCACATCTTTATACACCAGAGACCCTGATGGCACAAGCAGCCCAAATCACCATACATAGCCCGTTGTCACCACACCGTAAATATTCAACTACTCACTGACCCCCATCACACCGCAACATGGGAGGGTTGCTACGTTTGCTTACGATCTATCTGTGGTAGAGTTGTCATTACTTAATAATACTTCATATATTCATATAATTTATCGTGAAATTACATAATGGATACACATTTATCTAAGGATATTGCAAGGGGATGAATGTTCGTATTCACGAGGAATATACCTTCTAATCGTAAGTGCTTTGTCAACTAAATAATTTGGTGTTTTTACACTGACAAAACACCGAAAGACTTATTTTACAAGGTAGTAGTACGGCCATTCCACAAAAATAATTACCCGCGGAGTAGGCATTCTCTAATGCCGGAGT
>JBCCFC010000702.1:0-7240 GCA_039029935.1 Chloroflexota bacterium | reverse complement strand
GTCGAAATACGCACAAAACCATTGTCTGGGCAGACCAAAAAAATAAGAAGCAGACCAAAACAGCCGTTGTCTATGTGCATGGATTCTCATCCAGCCGCCAAGAGACCGCTCCACTCTGTGACCGTGTGGCCGCACAGCTAAATGCCAATTTATTTTACACAAGGCTTACAGGACATGGACAGACGGGATATCATCTTGGTGAGGCAACCGTAGATGACTGGTTTCGTGATGTTGCCGAAGCGATTGAAATTGGACGATATTTGGGTGAGAAAGTTGTACTTGTTGGGAACTCGACAGGCTCCACGCTCTTGGCTTGGCTGGCAGCGACAGGACAGCTTGTTCGCCAGCCAAGCCAGCGAGATGATATTGCTGCACTTGTGTTGATGTCGCCAAACACGGGACTGCGCGCAGCAGGGAGTGAGCTGTTGACCATGCCGTTTGCCAAACAGATGTTGCGCATTGTCGAGGGTGAAACGCAGGAATGGGATGCATTTAGTCCCAAACACGCTGCCTATTGGACGTTAAGTTATCCGAGCAAAGCCTTAATTCCGATGATGGAGACGGTCAAGCTGTTGCGTCGAGCCGATATCAGCAAGATTCAACAGCCCGTTTTGATGATCTACTCACCCAATGATCAGGTTGTGGACCCAAAAACCATGCAAACATTTTTTAATTCATTGGAGACACCCCACCGCGAGTTGATCTTGATGGATGAGGTGCAAGATCGAAACAACCATGTGTTGGCGGGTGATGCACTGTCCCCTGATACAACCGATGAGATCGCGGAGCACATTATCCATTTTGTAAAGCCACATTTGGATTGAACATGATCCACGCAACTCAATTGACCAAATCCTATCATAATACATTAGCACTTGATAACTTGACCCTAACTGTGCCAAGACACGCTATTTTTGCGCTCTTGGGGCCGAATGGGTCCGGTAAATCAACTTTTCTGCGCTTACTGATGCAATTCATTTTCCCCGACGCTGGGTCAATTACACTGCAGAATCTATCGCTGTCCCAGATTGGTTATGTCCCTGAACGTGCGCTGCTGCCGTTGCAGGTCAAGGTGGAAGAATATATGATGATGATGGGGCAGCTTGCCAATATGCATGGACAGCAGTTAACACAGGCTGTAGATCATCATCTGGCACAGGTGGGGCTGGCAGATGAAGCACGGCGACATATTCACGCCTGTTCTAAGGGGATGCGTCAACGGCTGGCACTGGCGGCGGCGTTGTTGAGTGATGTCCCTCTGCTTGTGCTGGATGAACCCATGAGTGGCCTGGACCCTGCTGCACAGCATCAAATTCGTCAGTTAATTCTTGCAGCCCACAGCGAAGGTAAAACGATTTTGTTTAGCACACATCAACTCGCTGATGTCCATCAACTATGCACCCATATCGCGATTCTGAACCGCGCAAAACTCATGCAGACGGGGACGTTGGCAGAGGTCCTGCCCTTGCGTAACTGTGTCACCATTCAAACCGACAACCTGCCTACCAAAATGATTGCCGAACTCACGCAGAGTCCCTATCCAATTCGTGTAGCCAACAACACGATTACGTTAATTGATGACGCCATCACCCAAAAATCAGTCATTTTACAGCAGTTGCTCAATGCCCATATCGATATCACCAGTGTTCAACAAGAACGGTCAACGCTTGAGGAAGTCTACTTGGCTGCGATTAAGTAACATCGGAATTTCTTCGTGGAAGGGAGATACCTTACCATACCACAACGAATCACAACACTAACACAATTTATGTTACAGAGCTTTTTTCGGACGCTCATTGGTGCTGCCCCCATTGCGTTGACACTTTCCGCGTATACCATTACCTTCTATTATCCGGGTGATATACACTATTTCGCGGGGGTCGGTGGCACGTGCATCGCTGTGGTTGGGCTGGTGACAACACTATTGCTTGCAAATCAGCTAAATCACGCCTATGTTTATCCGCTGTTGGCACGCCTGCCCAGCCGCATAGAATTGATGATTGCGCTGCTTGTGAGCGCATATATTGTCACTGTGCTGATGGCAATCTTATTCACATTGTTGGTGATTGGCACCCGAAAGCTCTCACCGACCATCATTGACCTTCTGATTTTGACTCCACGCTGGCTGGTACTCTATCTGTTTGTCACCAGCTTTGGACTACATATGACCAAATTGGTGAGTCGTCATGGCTCCTATCTGCTGGCTTATCTGTCGATTGCTCTGGTGCTGGTGATTCCCCAGCAGCGTTATCAGTGGATGCAAAGCCAAATGGGGACAGCGTTTCTTGATGCTTTTAACACGGTTGCCAGCCCTATCAGCCGCCTATTGACAGACGAAGTGGCTGTACATAATCTCGGTATGTACATGGGTCCCTTGGTGTTGACCTTAATGTATGCTATCATATTGTTTCTCGTGGCCTGTGGGCTGTTTCAGAGAAAAGATTTGTTGTGGTCAGAGTAAGTGTATTGCGTTGCCCTTGTGCCAGATGCATAATCAAAAGTAACCAATGGTGTTTTCTGGGCGTATATGTATCAAGATTTGATGAGCAATTTAGATGGATTTATCGTGTATAGTTGTCACGTACATAAGCACTGAGGAGATTGGATGAAGGGACCAAATGTTGGAAAATTTGCCGCCAGAATCATGACCAAATTAGCGGTGTTGAGTCTGCTCGGCGTGGCAATTTTAACAGAGACCACCTTGGCAATGGACCTTGTGCAGGAGACAACGGTAGACACGATTGTGCAGTCGGATTCACTTGCCATCCCAACGTTTTGGTATCTGCTGGCGGCAGGACTCTCGTTTCTTGTTCCTGCGGGCTTTGTGTTCATCAGCGTGGCTGGGTTGCCCTTGGACCGTGCATGGGACGCCATGCTAGGTGCTGGTGCTGCTATTGGACTGGCGGTTGTGGTTTATTGGGCAGTGGGATTTGCCCTACAATTTGGCGGCATTGGGTTGGTCTATGAACATCCACAACTGGATGGGTTGATCTGGGAATGGAGCGCACTCTCCGATGAATGGGGGGTTGGTTGGGGCATGGCTGGACTGAGCGGCTGGTTTCTCTCTGGCCCAGACATCACAGCCCTCACCTACGCCCTCTTCTTGACCCATCTTCCTTGGGTCGTCACCATCACTGTCTTGCCCATTATTGCCCTACGGGGACGCGCACCATCTACAGTCACGTTGCTCCTTGCACTCTTCATTGGTGGTTTTTTATATCCATTGGCTGGCAACTGGGTACAGGGCGGCGGCTGGCTCAATGCACTAGGGCGTAACCTCAATATGGGGCATGGTCTGGTCGATTTTGGCGGAGCGGCCACCGTCTTTCTGCTGGCAGCAGGCTTCTCAATTGGAGCCCTCGTTATCTGGGTTCCACGCAAGAAAAAGCAATCGCTGGCAGAAATTGAACTCCCACCCGCACAACTGCCTGCAATGGCCGTTGTTGGGAGCCTCCTCATCCTTGGTGGGGGCATCGGTTGGTATTGGGCCAATCCACTACACGCCAGCAGCCTGACCGAAATGGCGTTGATGCGTGGCAGCGTCAACAGCATTCTCTATGCAGGGGGTGGTTTGCTCGTCCCCTTACTCTACACATGGTTTGTGACTGGGCAGAGCGATGCATTGATGACAGCACGTGGGCTGATGGCGGGCGCAGTCGCAGGCTTTGCCATCGGACCCTTTGTCGAGCCAGGCACAGCGTTTCTAATCGGCTTCATCGCTGGTGCAACCGTCCCTTTTGTCGCCTTTATCGTCGATAACGTTCTGCGCTTGGATGATGCCACAGGCGTCCTGAGCGTATGCGGTGTTCCTGCAATGATTGGGCTGTTGGCGGTGGGCATCTGGGCAGATGGGCAAGCGGGCAATGGCTGGCAGATGACGGGTGTTGGACGCTATCTAGGGATTGATGGTCAGGGTGTATCGGGTCTATTTACAGCAGCGGGCTACGTGCCTGATTTTCCTGGACAGATTCAGGCGCAGATTGTCGGCATTATCTCGATTGGGTTATGGGGGCTTGTGCTCGGCTTAGTCTTGTGTGCACCGCTAGGACTGCTCTTCTATGGCATTGAACGCGCAACATCAGGGCGCGCCAGCCAAGATGTGCTGTACAATGAAATGACGCGTCCAAATCCTGTAAACGAGCCATTGAAACAGTTGACCGACCAGCTAAACTATCCAAGCCTGGACCAAAGTTCTGTACCTGTGCAAAGCCCTGTACAAAGTCCTGCACAGTATCCCAACAACATCCCCACACCTTACCCAACCGATATGCCCTCTGCCGTCCCATTCGCTTCACAGCCTGTTTCACCCACTGCTTCGCCCACTGTTTCACCCACTGCTTCGCCCACAATAAACGACCAAGAGCCATCTATCGGCATCCCACCCGAACCAAGAACAGAATCTCGTCGTGGGCTTCGTGGTCGCCTGAACCGCCCTACCAACCCTGATTTTGACCTGCCAAACCAGCCACAAACGCCACGACCACAGGAGGAGTTGGGGCAACCAGTGCCACCACCACAGCCGTACCCCAATTATCAGTTTGAAGATGATCATAGTGTGTAAATATGAATCCAAAGTTTACTATCACCAATACTATGACCCAAGGCTTGGCACAAATTGAGCGCGCACGTGGTTTCTTAGAGGCAGCCCAACTCTCTGAAAGCTGGGTACACCAGATGAGTGAGCAGGCTCTTTTATTGGAAGCACACCACACAACCCACATTGAAGGTACTCGCCTGACCCTGCATGAAGCCGAACGACTCTTGGCTGGTGAATCTGTTCCTGATGCAGACGCCGACGATGTTCAAGAACTACTCAATTATCGTGAGGCCTTTCACTTGGTTTCTGATTATCTAGAGTCAGGCGCACCGATTACAGAGGGGTTGATTCGAGAAATTCATAAACGCCTGGTTGCCAATGTACGTGGTGGTGTAGCTTTACCTGGTGAATATCGACTTGTGCAGAATTACGTGGCAAACTCCGCAACTGGAGCCATTATCTATACACCACCATCGCCTGGAGATGTCCCTCCATTGATGCAAGAATTGGTTCAATGGCTCAATACACCCTCCGACGTCCACCCTGTACTCATGAGTGGTGTTGCTCAGTTTCAGCTCGTTCACATCCACCCCTTTGTAGATGGCAATGGGCGCACTTCTCGCCTGCTTTCAACACTTGTACTCTATCGGGCAGGATATGACTTCAAACGGCTCTTTACCATCAGTGAATATTATGATAGAGATCGGACTGCCTTTTACTTAGCAATACAAGGTGTGCGAGATCGGGACATGGATTTGACTGGCTGGCTTGACTATTATGTTCAAGGGTTGTCAACACAGCTTGAAGAAGTTAAAGAACGAGGACGGCTGGCGATTCAGGTCGATGCCCGAAGTCGTGATTACAACTTGAATGTCCGCCAAACAGAGTTTGTTCGCATTTTGTTGGGGCAGGATTCACTATCAATCCATGATTACCAATCCATTTTCCCTGATGTCAGCCGAAGAACGCTACAGCGTGATCTCAAAGGCATGATAGATAAAGGCGTATTGAAAAGTCAAAGCGGCAATGCACAAATTCTGTATTATTTGAATTCTATTTGATAATCGTGCGACACGCTGCGACATCATGCGACACGCTGCGACATCATGCGACACGTTGCGACATCATGCGACACGTTGCGACACGTTGCGACACGTTGCGACACGTTGCGACAATAACGGAAACTCATGTTCAAATCTCAAATTTCAAACCGCGTTGATAGTCTGACCCAAATCGACTGGGCCAATGCACAATGGGTTGGTTGGCCGCTAGCGCTAGGTTCCGTGATGGCAACAAGCATCATCACCCCTTTGGCGCGTGGGCTGATTCTGGGTGGAATGCATCCGGCCTTTCTGTTGTCGATTCGGTTAATCATCACCAGCGTTCTGCTGATCAGCACCTTTGCGATTCTATCACCGCGCAAACTAAGGTTAGATCGCAAGGGTTTTCTCACCGTCAGTGGCATTGGACTGATTGGCGGCTTTGAAATCTGCTGCTTCTTTTGGTCGTTGAGTTGGCTTGATTCGTCGATTGCGGCGATGTTAAAGACCATTCAACCGCTGGCTGTGCTGCTCCTCCTGCGTCTGGGAGGGGAACCGCTGACGCTACGACATGGTGTACGCTTACTCTTGGCAATCGGTGGCGTTTACCTCCTCGTTGGACCCGGTGGGTCTGTTGCACCAATGGGTATCGTGTTGATCGCCCTCTCAATTGTGCTCTATGCACTCCAGATTGTCTTTACACAGTGGTATCTAGGCCCCTACCCGTCAACAACAGTGACGACCTATATGTTGGTGACGATGAATGTGGTGGTCTTGTTATGGTGGGGCGGATTGGATATTGGGTGGTACAACCCTGGTATCAATGGCTGGATTATTTTGATTGTGCTGGCGGTGGTCAGCACATATTTTGCGCGCTTGGCTCTCTACGCCGCGATCCCCCGTATTGGTAGCGGGCAAATCTCCCTGCTATGGCCCGTGCAGATGTTTCTGGCCGTGATTCTATCGGTAATTTTTCTACAGGAAGAACTATCCATCATCCAATGGCTGGGTGGCAGCTTGATTTTGTCGAGCGCGATTCTGGCAATTGAAAAGTTGAGAATCTGAAAGATGCTTATTCGAAACTAAATGGGCATCTCAAGGATTTTATCACGCTAACAGTCACTAAATTAAGCTTATTACATAATTTGTCTGTACCAACTTTTAAAGATTTAAGTTATTATTAAGTAGAACCGAGCAATTGGGGATTCCGTAAAAAGAGATATGCAATCTTTTTATGGTTAATTTACTCGGTTCTAGCCAAACTGTTTACTGCGCTATTTTATGCTTCGCCGCTATCGTCATTTGTAGGTTGATTTTGTGTTGATGATGTTCGGCTGTTAATGTTCAAATCATTCGCCCATTGATCCATCTGTTTGCTTAGAGACCGTAAGCCTTGTACCAAACTGTTTGAGAATTCTTGCGTAACATGATTAGAACGCACATAGTCGTTGATAGATTCAGTTGCTTCTTCGGCTTTGTTGAGAATGACCTGGGCTTGTTCGCTTTCCTTCACTGTACGGAAGCCTGTTTCGAGATTTTCCGCCAGCGATTCAACGCCTTGTTTCAACTCTTGCTCAAGTTGTCTGCGTTCGTCACTCTTCCAGGCAGTTTGTACAAGGTTAGAAAATCTCGAGCCTAAATTATTCAGTTCATCGAGCAAATC
>JBCCFC010000701.1:0-7241 GCA_039029935.1 Chloroflexota bacterium | reverse complement strand
TTGGTAATATTCGTCCGCATCCGCGTATTGTTGACGATAGTTTTTGATCAGCCACTCGGTCATGTCCCACAATGATTTGATGCTTGCAATAGGTGCAAAATCATATTGTTCTGGGAAGAGGGTCTGTTTACGCATAAGCGAGTCGACCCAGCGACGGCGGAAGTAATCGCGGTAGATACTGCTTTGATCCAGAGCCATTGTCGCATGGCCGGGCTGAACGGCAGGGCAGATGGCAATCACTTTTTTAAGGTTATGAAAGGGTGTCTGTGTGTGGCGGATAGCAAAACGCAAGGCAAAGTTCCCACCCATTGAGGGACCCACGATGTAGAAGGGGGTATCGCCTGCCATCTGTGCAATCTGGTGGGTGGCCTCGACTGCTTCGTTTAGCAATGTCCCCATAAAGACGCCAGGGTTGAGCGCATGGGAATCCACATGATAACTGGGGCCGTGATCACGTAGATTGAGTCGAAAGACATCATACCCTGCGTGTAATAAAGCGGCTGTGATGGAAATGTTATAGGTTGAGTGGCTACAGCCCTCCCAGCCATGTAAGTTGAGGACGAGACCACGCGACTTACCTTGCGTTTGGCTTCTGGCTGCGGTGTAATAGCCCAGCATCCGCACGGATTGGTGGGGGGCTTGCTCTGTTTCGTCAAACCCGGCGTCGAGAATGACGGGCATTTCAATGGCACGTATCATGTCTGTTTCGAGCGGCAGAAAACGAGTGAGGATGGTCTGCGCATGTTGATTGGCGATGAGTGTTTGTGGCCGGAATGATGCTTTTGGTTTGAAGTCTGATAAATCTGTGTTGGTTGATGAAATGTTGACTGTCATCGTTGTCATACTCAACTATGTCTATAAAAGACTAGGTAAAAAAAGTAGGGGTATAAGAGCCTGAATTTTCAAACAGGCTCTTATACCCCTACGGAATAAACTATGAACGACAGCTACTCAATTGGTGGCAGAATCACAGCGTCGATTACATGAATCACACCATTGGTGGTCTCAATGTCAACCGCCGAAATGTTGGCACCATTGATGAGTGTGAATGAATCGCTCACTTCAAAGAAGACATTGGCCCCCTGCAAGGTTTCGATTTCAAGCCCCTCTGCCAAGTCGCCAGACTTAACATCCGATAGCAAGACATGGTAACGTAGAATTTGGGTCAACTGACCACCTGGATTGGCAAGCAATTGATCGAGTGCACCTGCTGGCAGCGCATCAAATGCCGCATCGGTTGGCGCAAATACTGTGAAAGGTCCAGGTCCCCGCAGTGTGTCCGCAATTTCCGCGGCTTCAAGGGCTGTCACCAAATTTTTGAAGTTACCTGCGGCCACAGCCGTGTCGATAATGTCAAGAACTGGTGTACCTGCTGAATCGCCGTCATCTTCAGCAATCTCTTCTTCAACGGCCTCTTCCTCAACAACCGCTTCTTCAACAACCTCTTCCTCTGGTTCTGGTGTTGCTGTTGGTCGGCGTACCGGACGCGGTGTTGGTTCCTCTTCTTCCGCTACATTCGCAGAACCAGTAGCGGGAGCGTCAATCCCCGCCGAAACTTGCGCCAATGTCGGGATATTGAGTTCATCACCAACTTCAATGACGTTACAGTTGGTTAGGCCATTAAACGCACAAATTTCTTCATAGCGTTGATAGTTACCAAAGGCTTCAATCGCAATCAAAGCCAGCGTATCGCCAGACTTGACGGTGTATGTACTGCCTGGCGCAATGCTACCACTTGCTGATGCAGCAGGCGCAGCTTGTGCGGCTGGTGCAGGGGCGGGTACTGGCGTAGCCGTTGGTGCAGGTGCTGGAGCTGCCGCCACAGGTGCTGGTGCTGCCGCCACAGGTGCTGCCGCCACTGGTGCTGCTGCCACAGGTGCTGGTGCTGCCGCCACTGGCACTGCCGCCGCTGGTGCTGCCGCCACAGGTGCTGCTGCCACTGGAGCGGTTGTGGGTGCAGTTTCTGCTGTTTCTGTCTCACCCTCGTCAGCAGTCTCTTCCGTTGTCTTAGACTCGTTACTGTTCCCAGAATCATCTGTGATGATACCGCCATCAACACGAACAGAATATGTCCCTGCAATGCTGGCATTGTTATAGATAATGAGGCGATATTGACTTAGCCCAACCGATTTAAAGTTACCAATGCGTTCATTGCTTGTGCCACGGAAGGCCCGGCTCCCCGCAGCAATGGCGACATCGCTTGGATTGATTGGGTTGGTTGGGTCGATAAACCGCCTAAAACCCTCTTCATTCATTACCCAGAAGTTCATGCGTCGAGCCAGCTCAGAGTTATCCTGTGGCTCAAATTGCATGGTAATTCGGATATTGCCATCAGCAATACTGGGTTCTAATATATAGAAATGTTGTGAAAATTGTTGCGCTAATTCACCCGTCAACTCCTTGGCTTGAATCACGCCCTCTTCAACCACCTGAACTGCTGCCTCTGTGGGTGCTGGTTCAGGTGTATTCGTCGGGGCAGGTGCTGCGGTTGGTGCAGCAGCCACAGGGACCGCTGTTGGTGCTGCTGGGACAGCCGTTGGCGGTGCAGCAGCCGCTGGTGCGGGCACAGCCGCTGCTGGTGCTGCTACAGAGGCTGCTGGTGCGGCAGGGGCTGTCGTGGCGACGGCGTCTTCCGCCACCTCTTCTGCCGCCTCTTCTGTCGCCTCTGACTCAGCTTCTTCCTCTGTCACAGAAGTATCCTGCACCTGACCACTTTCATCGGTGATAAAGCCATCTGTGATATTGATTGTAAAATTGGCGTCCGTATTGGAATCGTTGAATATAACCAGTGTATAATTAGACAAACCACTGGCTTGGAATGACTCATCAAGTTGGTTGCTTTGGCCTTCAAAGACAGGGCTACCTGCACTGATGTGGGCATCTCGTACCTGAGTACCACTCAACACTTGTTTGAGGTTTTCTTCACTCAATATATAGAAACCAACCCCATTATTTAGCGGGTCTACGCGGTCCCATTCTGTAAAGACCCGGATGGTGGCACCATAAGATGCAGGCTCCAACCCTAGCCAGATTTTGGCAAACTGACCACCGCCGATTCGCCCTTTCACAGCGTTAGAACGGAGTGATATTGGTCCGGTGTTTTCTTCGGCTTCCTCTTCACTTTCATTACTTTCTGCCGAATCGTCCTGCTGTAAATTCTTGGCAACAGGTGCAGCATGGGCACTCTGCCAATTCTCCATCACCGCGCTTGTTCCAATGATGGAGGCAAGTGCAATCAGCATAGCCGTCATGACGCGCAGTAGAATTGGTTTAAGCATTTATTTATATTCCTCCTGTCAGCCTTTGTGTTGCTCATGTTGGCATAGACTCATATATATAAGCCCTTCGCAAGAGCAATCAGCCAAGGCAAACCTACTATGCATATTCTTCGTGTTAATTAATTATGTGCTATCGCAAATCAAAAATAATAATCTCTGCCTCATAGTATACCGCTACCAGTATGCAGAACCAAATGGAGCGGTGTTTAAGATAGTATTCGGTAGGTCGGTAGGTCGGTATTCGGTGGGTCAGTATTCGGTGGGTCAGTATTCGGTGGGTCGATGGGTCGGTATTCGGTAACTGACCTACTGATTACTGACCTACTGATTACTGACCTACTGACCTACTGATTACTGACTACCGTATCATTGGTCCAAGATTATAGATATTGCGAACAAAATATTCGTCGTAATTTGTATCCTCACGGACAACCCTGAGCCGGAAATCGTATCGTCCTTCGGGTAGTTGGGTGAAATCTAACCGAGCAAAGAGGCCATTGACCACTGGTTTATCGCTGCTAAAGAGAAACGCCCAATCGGAGGAGCCATCGCTCCTTGCCCAATGGAGTTCCCAGCGCAGAAATTCTTCGTGGACGGCGGCCCCACCAAAGGCAACCGTACCGCGTACAGACGTATTGCTCTGTGGATAGAAAAATCCTTTGGGTGGGACATAGGGCGTTGGCGGCAACGATGCGATTCGTTCGCGCACCAAGCGATTGTATAAATTAGGCTCGTTGGCAATATGGAGCCTTCGTATATAGAATGTATGGTAATTGCTATCTTCAAACACGATGCGCATTCGGATATCATAGAGGCCATCGGCAAATCTAGCAGTGTTCAAAATATAGATGGTATCATGCCATATTTGATCGGTGGTCGAGTAGAGCCAACTCCATATCTCGGTGTCGTGGAGCAACGTTTCCGTTACACCGGACTCGGATGTAACCGTATTGGCCTCTTCTAGCCCTGTAGGTGAAATGGCGATATCCGCACGTAGAAATCGTTGCTCATCAAACCCATTGACCACACCTGTGATGGGTAAATATCCCCGGACAATTTCATCATTCTGCGGTGAGTAAAACCCCTGCCCATTGGGAAAATGATTTTCGGAGTAGGGTGTTGGTGTCGGTGTTGGCGAAAGAGTTGCTGTTGGCGTATTGGTCGGAATGGGTTCGGGTGTTCCAGCGTCATTATAGACAGGTGTCAATGTGGGTGGGTTGGCATTGCGAATTTCAACATTGCGTACAAAAGTTTCGGAGTAACTGCCATTATCCTGAATAGCACGAACGCGAAAATCATAATAGCCATCGGGGAAATCTGTTGAGTCTAAGCGATAGAGTTCACCACGCTTGACAACTTCATAGCTTGTTGTGAGCCACTGCCACGACTCTTGCCCTGCGACAGAAATATGTAACTCATATTTGCGGTAGGCGTTGATGAGGGCTGTGCCACGAATGGCTGTGAACCCTGAAATCGCATCGCCATACGTTGGCTCATAGATAATATTGCGTATACTTTCCGTGGGTGTTAACGAAGGTGTTGGTGTAATGCTTGGGGTAAATGTTGGTGTTGGAATGGGGCTATCTTCTTGCGCTTGTAAATCATCGCCCAATTGTGGAAGATAGGCAATGATGGCAAACAGCGCAATCATCATGCCGAGCAAAATGATGCGCGAATAGGGACCCCTCCCAAACCCTCCCCTGCGAGGGGAGGGGACAGTTCCTCCCCTATGTTGAGGGAGGTTAGGAGGGGGTGAATATTGACGTGGATATGGCCTGAATTTTTCACTCATCTGCAATTGACCTGTACTTATTTTTGCACAACCTCTGGCATTCATGTACGATTGAGCTTGTAATTGAGATGCTGTTTTGTTTTATGAATATATTATTTGAAAGGAAAACCATATGGCAACCATAAGCCGTATCTGTACACATTGTAATAAAAGCAGCGCGTTAGATGCCCAACACTGTCAACACTGTGGGCACAGTATGAGTACACACCCAGATGCCTATGTCAACATGCCACAAACGACGCCGACCAGCTTGTCTGAATCTTTACGCCAGACCGCGACCAAGGCTGCGTTGCCGATTTTGGCAGGTGCAGCAGGTTGGCTGGTGCGCAAGGCATGGCAACTATTACGTGAGCGTATGGACGCCAGTACTGCGTTGGACTCGTTTCCGCAAACGCAAACCGCTAAACGCACACCAGATAATAACACACATATGGCGCAAACGCACACACCCCGTCGTACGATCCATATACGGTCCAAATGGATGGTTAGCGACGCAAATGGCGTATGGCAACAGGGGGCTTCTGAGCATACGATTGAGCTTGATTAGCCGTTTACCGTCTGGGTCTTGCCGCCAATGTGACGTCAATTTCTAGCTCTTCCAAATCGCGATTGGTCGAGCGTAATACACTGAGCGTTATGGTGTCGCCAGGGCTTGCATAGCGTTGTAAATAGACCAACAGGTCATCAAAACGAGTGATAGATGTTCCATCAACGGCTGTGATGATGTCACCGCCGATTTGCGTTGGGCAAATGTCAGGGTAATCTGTGTTACTAGGTGAATTGCCAACGCTATTGCCACCGCGCAGACCTGCTCGCGCTGCGGGTGTTCTCGACAGCACTTGAATCACCACTGCGCCACGCAATGTTTTGGGCAACCCCAAATCATCAGCACATAACGGGCTATAGGTTCCACCGCTGATGCCGATATAGCTATGGATATACGCACCGTTTTCAATAATCGCAGGGATAACACGCTTGACAATGCTGATCGGGATCGCAAACCCAACGCCACTGTTGGAGCGCGTTTCTGACCGTATCTGGGCGTTCACGCCAATCAACTCACCAAACTCATCAAGCAACGGCCCACCGGAATTGCCTGGATTAATGGCCGCATCTGTCTGGATTGAATCGGGAATGCTGAAACTCTGTCGTGCTGGAATCGACCGACCCAATGCACTGACGATGCCGCTTGTGAGTGTGCCTGCCAGCCCAAAAGGATTGCCAATCGCAGCGACTCGCATCCCGACCTGTACATTATCCAGCGAGCCTTGTCGAATGGGCAACAGCGTATAGCCATCTGGGTTAATTTTCAACACGGCTAAATCACTATCGACATCAGTCCCCACCACCGTTGCAATCGCAACCGCACCATCGCTAAATGTAATCTGTACTTCATCTGCACTCTCGACCACGTGATTGTTGGTGACAATATGGCCTGCCTCATCCCACACAAAGCCCGAACCGCTGCTAAAGCTATACAGATCGTCCTCATCACCCGGTAGAAAATCGCCAAACTCCAGCGTTTCTCGTGTCCCTAACACAGTGACATTGACAACAGATGGATTGACCTCTCTGTAAATTTTTTGCAGAATCGCCGTTTCATAATCCCCCCCTTCTGGTGTTGCAATCACCGTCATCGGTAACACAACAGGGACAGGCGTCGCTATGGTTTGCTGTGCGATGCGTCGTTCTATGGCACGGGATGTGTTTGTGGTTAGCCCAGCACTATCCCATGAACGCAGCACAAAAAAGCCTATCACCAATGTAAAAAAGACAAATCCCATACAGAGGACAAGAAATGCCCCGCCAGCCCACCAGATTAGATTATTTTGTTTTGAGGATGAAGAAGTTGTTGTTTCCATATGATTCACAAACACACCCACCTTACACTATCAGTACAATACTGTTCAATACTGTTCAAATCACACTTGTAAGTATCTAAGGATAGCAAACAGATTGTTGATCAAGCGTGGGATTTCTCTCAAAACTGTTGACTCTAATGCGTGTCACTATTATATTTGGTGGTAATATGATAGAATCAGCATCATTCATCAGAAATCGTTTTGATTTCCCATAAATTTGTCGTATGCCTCGCGGTAATTCACCGTGATCCAATAGGCATAAAGTTTCGCAACCGCATAGGGCGACCGCGGATAAAAGGGCGTTGTTTC
>JBCCFC010000700.1:0-7252 GCA_039029935.1 Chloroflexota bacterium | reverse complement strand
GACAAAATCGGCTCCATGACCTCTTTGACGCGAGGCTCCTTGAGTTTGTCGATGAGCTGATCCAGATGGGTATCTCGCCGTTGAATCAGTCGCTCTTTGGCAACTTGGACCATATTTGCCGTGAGCGCGACGGTTCGATCCCGATTTTCTTTCATCTCATGGGTCAGTTCATAGCCCATTGCGTTGACAATCCAAGGCTGTCCCTGTGTTAAGTCCCAGAGCAAATCAAGCGCATTGTGGGTAAATTCTTGTCCCGTGGCCTCAGTATGTTGTTGATAGAGGGTTGACATTTCCTCTTTTGTAAAATCACCCATACGTAGGGATTTGGCTTTGATATTGAAGGCACTACCGCCCGTGATGATTGTCTTTTCGCGGCTAGAATGGATACGGTAATCGCGGATATCGCGAATACCACACAGGATGATGCTATGGGGAAATCCACGTGGGCGACGGCTGTAGCCCGCACGGAGTTGACGCAGCACAGAAATCAGCGTATCCCCGATAAGCGCATCGACTTCATCCAACATAAGGACAATGGGCTTATCGGTCGATTGCGCCCACGTTGCCAATAGTTCTTCCAACACACCATAGCCGCTATGTTTTTTTAGAATAGAATCCCAATTATCTTGCAGGAATGTATCAGATAGATGGAATCGTTCCTCGCGTGCAAAGGCACTGGCAATTGCGCTCATCGCCCCGTCAACATCTTCGCGTGCCGCCTGCGCGGTTTCCAGATTGACATACAAGGCGTGGTAACGACCACTTTGGTTGAGATAGTCCATCAGTGATAGCATAAAGGTGGTTTTACCCACTTGACGCGGTGCATGAAGGATGAAGTATTTTCGCTGGTGAATCAATCCTAAAATTTCGCGCAGATCAAATCGCTGAAGGGGTGGTAGATAGTAATGTAAATCTTTCTGTATGGGGCCAGCGGTGTTAAAAAATCGTTCCGATTCAAACTCAAACATGAAATCTTCCATAAGAGGACCTCCTTACTTGTTCCTACATCAACTGTAACGCTTGTATGATAAGACTTGCTAGGGCCAAGAACACAGCGATTGCACCCCAAGGCGAATCTTTGTCGTCGCCATCTGCTCGTGATTCTGCCTCGTGTGAAAATTCTAGTCGCCCCCATTTGAATGACCACTTTTTCATGTTGTGTCTCCTATGATTATAACAGACCGAATGGACGGACTAATTGCGGACCGATAAACACTTCTCGCACTCTTTGAACAGAAGAAGACGCTGTTAACCATATTTCTCGAATGTGCTTAACTAAAATGAGAGTGAATCGCGTGATTTGCATGAATAAATATTTACCCCATTCTTGCAGCAGCTCCCAGATGATAAAGCCGACTTCTGTCCAATAAACTCGATGGAACCTTCCTTCTTGATATGCATTTTGGCATTCTTCTATAAATACACTGACCAGCCCTAAACGATCCTTTTGTGAGATGGTCGGTGGGCAGAATTGAATGAGATTGTTTGCTCTTTTCTCAATCTGAGACATAATCAAATTTTTTTTGCTCATAATTTCCCCATCTATCACTATACTTACACAAACGTTGAAATAGGTTCACCATCAGGCCCAGGTCCTTTGAGTACAGCTTCACGCAGCCGATTATACTCAGCACCGTACACTGCTGTCCCAAACATCGTCAGCTTAAAATACTGACGGCGAGGGTCATCATCCTCAATGTCCATCTCGACTTCCTCGAGCATACCATCCTCCAACATCCGACGTAGGTGACGGTAGAGTGTAGCTGTAGGAACAGCCTTGTCAAGGTCGGCCTCAACACGCTTCTTGATTTTGTAACCATGTAGTGTTTTTCCAATTAAATTTTGGAGAATGGAAAAAACGATGGGGTTTAGCGGAATTTCGTTTTTTGCATTTTTCATCAGCAAAGCTCCTAAACTATCAAAATAAATATTGTCAAATTGTGAATTGCTAAAATAATACTATACTATTACACGTTATTTCGGTACCACTAGTTCCATTTTGATAGTATAAGGGCAAAACATGGTCAAAGCTCACCGCCCTACAAGGACAGTCTATGAGCAATGAGTGTCCCTGGCGTAGCGGGGTGTCTGCTACGCGTGACTTTTGCATTTTTGCGTTTATTGGTTAACTCACACACCCAACTGAAAAATTGGGCAAATTTACGGCGTTTGACAAGCCAATCGCATGAAGATACAATGGGCGGAATTGTTTTAATCCAACTTATTACATGTAGTCCGTATATCAACAAGGAGAAAGTTAAATGCAAAAAAGTCATCTTTCACGTCGAACATTTTTACAGTTGGCAGCGGGGGTCAGTGCTGGCGCGATGGTGGTCGCTTGTGCGCCAGCTACCCCAGACGGTGGTGCGCAGGAGCAGGGTAGCGAGGCTCCATCCGCTGAGGTGACGCAGTTGGTCACTTGGAGTTTAGGGGCTGGCGAGGAAGCATTTGAGGAAGCACTGGTTGAGAAATTTAACGATGCCCACTCCGATATCAAAATCTCGTACGATCCGGCACTGGCAGGGCTTGATTGGCTGACGGAAGGCATGCAGAAGCTGCGTATCGCGCTGGAGAATCAGTCCGGTCCTGACTTCATCGGCGGCATCGACTCTGGCGCGGCTTTGGCCGCGGTTGTCGAGTCTGGCGAAGTCCTTGACTTGACAGATGCCTATCAAGAATTTGGCTGGGGCGACAAGTTCCCACAATTGTTTGTTGATCGGCTGACCATTGATGGTAAGATCTACGCTGCACCCATTAATGTGGAAACGGTGGGTCTTTTCTATAACATGGACCTATTCGACGAATTAGGACTGTCCGTTCCAGAGACCTTTGACGATTATCTGGCTGTCTTGGATGCGATCAAAGAGGCTGGATATTACGGCTATGCGATTGGTTTGGCTGGCGGTTGGCCCTCTGCCTTCATGGCGTCGGAATTTATGTACACCAGTGCTGGGTCCGAGTATCGTGCCGTACTGAGTGCCGAACAGTCATGGACTGATTGTGAGAATTGTCTCACAGGATTAAATGCTTTTCATGGATTGGTCGAATCTGGCTATACCAACCCAGAAGTGCTGGGCATTGATCAAGCACAGGCCAACGATCTCTTCTTCCAAGGCCAAACGGCCATGACCTTGTCGGGGCCATGGACCATTGGCGATATTTGGGAAGCCGAACCAGACTTTACAACAGGCTTCTTCTATATGCCACCCGTCAATCCTGAAACCGACATCACCACCTTTGGTGGGATCGGTGGCTCTATGCTTGTCAACCGCTCCTCGGCAGATTTAGAAGGATCGCTTGCCTTCATGGACTGGTTCTTCTCGGAAGAGACAGCGCAGACTGTTTTGCGCGATGCCGGGGCCATTATGCCGATTCCGTTCACCGTACCAGACGATATTGATCCACTACTCGCCCAAGTGACCGAACAGACGTTAGCCAATATTGATGGTGTTGGCTTCTGGCCTGTCACCCACTTGCCACCACAGGTCTTCCGACAGATGAATCAATTTATCCAAGGAATGATGGGTGGACAGTTAACACCAGATCAGGTACTGGTCGAAATGGAAAATGCCCATCAGACCTACTTGCAGGAAAAAGAAGGCTAAGTCATCCATAAAAAGGAATAGCGGAGGTCGCATTCTCTAATGCGACCTCCGCTTCCTTCTTTATTTGAACGTTCCAAGGTACATCTGAATGGCCGAACAGACAATAGGCGAACAATCGAGTGCCAAGTTTACCCGCGCGACCAAGGCGACCAGTGCAAAAATCAATCTAGTGCCGTATCTATTTCTCTTGCCGGCCTTGGTCATTTATCTGGCGTTTAACCTTGGCCCAGTGTTAGCAACAGTGGTCTTAAGTTTTTTTGAATGGAACCTCCTCTCGCCCTCAAGCGAATTTGTGGGGTTGAAGCACTATATCTATATCTTGAATGATCGCCTTTTTTGGAATGCGCTCTATCATAACCTCATCTTCTTGACATTGGCGGTCTTCATTCCGGTGTCCATTGGGCTGATGTTGGCGGTGTTGATGGCAGAAATTACCAAGGGGCGGGTCATCTACCGTTCTCTGCTCTTTTTACCAGCCATCTTTTCCGATGTGGTGATTGCCTACGTCTGGAAGTGGATTTACCACCCTTTCGCCGGCATTCTGAATCAGGCGTTGACGGCGGCAGGCTTGGATTTCCTAACCATGTCCTGGCTGGGCGATCCCAACATCGCGCTGATTTCAGTCTTTGTGGCCTATGCTTGGGCCTCCTTTGGCTACTCAATGGTGATCTTCCTTGCTGGTTTACAAGGTATCGATCCCGAAATCTACGACGCAGCGCGCGTGGATGGGGCCACGTTCTGGCGAAAATTGTTCTCCATTACCATCCCACTGCTGCACGAGGTCTTCACCTTTGTCATCACCTTGCGTATCTTGACGGCGATGGGGGTATTCAGCGTCATCTTCATCTTGACGGGTGGTGGCCCCTTCTATTCAACAGACGTGATCGGGGTTTATATCTATCGGCTGATTGGCAACTACGAGATGGGGTGGGCCACCACAGCAGCCACCATCAATGGCATCATTATTGTGAGCATGTCAGTTCTGTTTATGCGCTGGCGGGAGCGAGAGACATGATCGGCTACAAGACACAGCAGGGCATACGCACGTTGTTCTTCAACCTGCTACTCATTGGCTCCAGCATCCTGGCCGTGGGGCCTGTTGCCTGGATTTGGGTAAGTTCGTTGAAGACGAATAAGGAGATTCGGGAGAGTGCGCTAGAGTTGCCACAACGCCTAAACTTTGGGAATTATGTGGAAGCCTGGGTTGAGGCGAATTTTGATGTGTACATGCTCAACAGTTTGTTAATCGGGCTGTTGACCGTGATGGTCGTGTTGATTGCTGGCTCGCTGGCCGCATTTGCCTTTGCACGGATGCAGTTTCCGGGCAATCAAGTGATCTTTTTCCTGATCTTCACCGGGATGACCTTTCCCGTCACCGCGCGTATTGCCCCCCTACTGACATGGATGTACCAACTGAATCTGGTCGACACCCGCTGGGGATTGGTGCTGGCCTATGCTGCGGGCGGGCTACCCTTCGCCATTCTGATGATGCGTTCCTTCTTCCGCCAATTCCCGCAGGAGCTAGAGGATGCAGCGCGCATTGACGGCTGCTCCAATCTGCAATTCTTTGGCCGGATTTTGTTGCCCCTCTCCACCCCAGCACTCTTCACATTAGGCATCTTTACCTTTATGGGCGCATGGAACGAATTTTTGATTGCACTGCTACTGATTAACCAAGATGCAATCCGCACGTTGCCGCTGGGGCTGATGGCATTTCAAGGCGAATTCACCACCAATTACGCGCTCTCGTTTGCGGGCATCAATATTGCAGCGGTTCCCGTCTTTGTGGTGTATGTCGCATTCCAGCGCAACTTCATTGCCGGAATTACGGCTGGGTCACTCAAGTAAGCGGCTGGAACCACGGCTGGGTCGTTGGTCAGCAAAAAGGCTAAATACCAATAGACGTTACGTAGTTGTAGGGGGTTGATATATCAACCCCCTACAACTGCGTAACGCCTATACCAAATAGAAAGGACTATGATTGTGAGTAACCAACCAAACATTC
Organism: Chloroflexota bacterium; assembly: GCA_039029935.1. GTDB lineage: Bacteria > Chloroflexota > Anaerolineae > Caldilineales > Caldilineaceae. The sequence goes on along the minus strand of JBCCFC010000700.1, from coordinate 1,642 downwards.
TCTTTATCGTCACGGATCACCAAGCCTATTACGGCCATGATCGACCCGGAGAATTTGAGTACAAACTGCCCCGATATGAGAACTTCGCCGCCCAAGGTGTGCGCTTTGATCGGGCCTATAGCGTCTGTCCGCTCTGTTCGCCAGCTCGTTCGAGCATGATGTCGGGCGTCTATCCAAGCAGTCATGGTCTCCGCTGGAATACAGAGGTTCGCCATTCGTTCAATCAGGCGGATTTCCGTCCAGGCCAACTACTTTACAGCCATTATCTCGCACAAGCGGGCTATCGCAACGCCTATGTCGGGAAGTGGCATTGCGGGCATGAGCGTTTGCCCATCGATTTTGGGATTGAAGGCTGGAGCCTGCCCGATTATGGCAAAATCTACATGTCCGATGCCTACCAGAGTTATGCCAACGAGCGCGGTCTCGGTGAGGCGCGTGTCCAGATGGAGTATAACCTCAATCATCCGGAATGGAATGGGCAAACGATAACCCTGCACGATCCCTCTCCTTGGACTTTTATGAATGGCAGTGGTGTGCTGGAAGGTCCACCCGAAGCCCATGAAGAACAGTTTGTCGCGCATCTAGCCATAGAAAAGATGCGCGAAATGGCCGCCACCAGTCAACCTTTCAGCTTGGTCGCCAGTTTCTGGGGACCACACCAAGCGTACTATCCATCTGAACCATATGCAGGCATGGTCGATCCAGCATCGATCCCAGAATATCCCAGCTTCCGCGATGACCTCAGTGGGCGACCGCTACGCCATCTGACCCATCGTGAGATTTCTCATCGAAGTGCCGCAACGTGGCCCGAATGGTCAACGTGGCAACAGATTCTGGCCCGCTGCTATGAGCAAGGCTATCAAACAGATGCGGCGATTGGGCAGATTTTGGATGAGCTAGATGAACTGGGCTTGGCTGACAACACAATCGTCATCTGGTGTGCGGATCATGGTGATGCCGTCGCCAGTCACGGTGGGTTATGGGACAAGGCGTCAACCTGTATCGAGGAAGTAATGCGTGTGCCGTTGGCGATTCGCTGGCCGGACAGATTTGGTGGCGGTCAACAATCACAGGAGCGCATCTCAAATATGGACATCACGGCGACCATGCTCGATGCCGCCGGGGTCACTGTACCAAGCGAGATGGACAGTCGTAGCCTGTTGCCCCTGTGCGAGACACCGGAGAGTGCAGACTGGCCGGAACATCTGGTGTGCGAACATCATGGTCACGGGCATATTATTCCCCAACGCATGATTGTTAACGAACGCTACAAATATGTGGTGGCCCTCTTCGATCAGGACGAACTCTACGACCTTGAGGCAGACCCCTATGAGATGAACAACCTGCTCGATGATCCAGCCTATGCCGCCGTGCAAGAAGAACTGCGTGAGCGAATCATCGAGCATCTGCGAACCTATCCCAAACCCAATGATATGTTTATGATTAATAGCGTTCGTAGCCTTTTGGTGGCGTTGGAGAACGGACGATAGTCTATTGCGTCGACCAAAAAGAAATCGAGCGGCCAAGATGGGTGGGATATGTCTATGCATACTGGAACAACCCAAGTGTGATAGTCTGGTGGATGTTGGCGAAAGGGGTTAATTGGCTGGTAGAAATCTCGCAAAAGCCGATAGAAAATCAG
>JBCCFC010000699.1:0-7272 GCA_039029935.1 Chloroflexota bacterium | reverse complement strand
TCTTCAACTCTTCAACTCTTCAACTCTTCAACCTTTCAACTCTTCAACCTTTCAACTCTTCAACTCTTAACAAGGAGAAATTGCATGAAGCACAAAAGTCCAATCACAACCCATATTCTTGATACGAGTCGGGGGAAGCCAGCAGCCGGGGTCACTGTTGTGCTGGCAAAGTCGGTTGACAATGACCCCAACGTTTGGCGTGTCTTTGATCCCGTGACCACGAATGATGATGGGCGTGTCGCCGAGTTGTATCCGGCAGATGAGCCATTTGAAGTGGGCTGGCATCGGTTGCGGTTTGAAGTTGGGGACTATTTTGACACACAGGGAATTGATGCATTCTATCCCTATGTGGAAATTGTATTCAACATTCAGTCTGTAGATGAACACTATCATGTGCCACTACTATTGAACCCCTTTGGTTATTCGACTTATCGTGGCAGTTAGAGGACAGGGGGACAGGGTGACAGGGTGACAGGGTGACAGGGTGATAGGGTGAATGGGTGATAGGGTAAATGGGTGATAGGGTGATAGGGTGATTAGCCAACTAATCACTAATCACTAATCACTCTGCCAATTCACTTGCCATTGTCTCAACCTTTCGCAGGAATTCGTTTGCCTCATCTGTCCGTGTCTGCCAAGGTTGTATGATGAACGCAATGGCTTCATCTTGCTCTTCGCATAGATATTTATACTGGCGTTGATAATGGTCAATCTCAGCCATCAATGCTTGCACGAATGTCGCAAAGATATCGTACTGCACAGCCGACTTCAACATGTTGGTGAGCAGGACCTCACGTTCGCCAAATCCATGTGGCAGGCGGTGTTGACGCGCCAATCGACGCAGTTGGCTGCGACTGAGATAGATACCCGTGTAGGCAGGGCGCAGCAGAAATGCCGCAATATCTTTGAGCGTTGTTTTGTCATCCTCTAACAGGTTTGGTGGCGTCGGCAATTGCCAATTGAGCTGCTTTGATGCCGTATATGTCATAGATATCACAGGCGTCACATGATCGGTGACAAAATCCCAGAGCAGTTGCGATAGTGCCGTATAAAACGGATTCCGTTCTTGCCCTATTGCAACAACCAGCGGTGGAAGCCAGCGCAACAAATGGGTCCTCAAAAACTCCTGTTGCAAGTTTGTCATCCGCAGGGAGACCGCACCCAAGCCATCTTCGCGTGCATCTGCCTCTGCGCCACACAAAAAGGCAAGCAAGGCCAACTCTGTCGCAATATGATCGGGTGTATCGAGGATGGCGGCGAAGCTGGGACTCTCGACAAGTGCCGCCACTGACGGAACGCCTGCCAGCCGATAGCTCTCTAGTAGGCGATTGGTCTCATCGCCGCCCAACATGCTGGTGGTGTCCAGAAAGACACTCTGATAGGGCGTGATGCTAAACCCAAAGATGTCTTGATGGGTCGCCGCGACGCTATCGAGATCAAACTCAACGTTTGCAAGCGCATCTGTAAAGTAGTCAAGCTGTTGCACCATCGGCCACGTTTCTTGTGTGATGCCCTCTGCTGTCAGTTGGCTTAATAGGGTGTATGTACGGCTGCGCGCCAGTGCAATCTGCGCTGGCGATAGTGCTCTGTCTGTGTTCTGTGTTGTCATTCAATCATTTACTCCACAATTGTAAATGGATACACAACCAAGTCTGTCTGTGTTCCATCTTGTTGTTTACCTTGAATATAGAGGATATGCTTGCCAACGGCTAACTCCTCGGTATAAATGTCGGGTGTTTGTGATGAATCTAGCTCATGGGTGACAAGACAACAACGTTTGTAGAACAATCAACCACCCCGCAAATCCCGATCAATCTCCGCCAACTTCTCCTCCTCCGCCGCAATCTGGTTGAGCAGTCGCAGTGGCTCTTCACCTGTCGGATAGACCGCAATCTGCTTGTTGAGTCGATTCAGGTTCTGCTGTCGTTGTTTGCGTAGGTCCGTCAGAAATTTGTGCTGCTCCTCGTCCATCCCTGGCGGTGGTGATGCTGACAGTGGTGATGCTGACAGTGGTGATGACAGCGGTGATGAGACTGACGACGCAGCCTGTGTTTGTGCATGACCGGAGAGCGATGCGGCAAACGCCTTCAAGTCGGCATTATTGGGATTGTGTTCCAACGCCCCTTGGAGCAAGGCATCGAGCTTGCTTTCCTGCTCCGCCCATTTGATAAGGCTAAAGACCACATCGGCATAGGTGCGCCCGCCAGCGATACGGTTGAGATGCTCATCGAGGGTATAGCGTACCATGCGTTCCAGCCTACCCTCATCATAGGCACTCATTAATGCTGCCTGTAATGCCTCCAACTGCTGCATGGTCGGCTTGGCTAAAGTAGAACCAGTCGCGGTCGTCTGTGGCGTAGGGGCAGTGGACACTGGGTTGCTGGGTGGTATAGCCTGTGTACCCATACTAGGACTGCTCACCTCACTCTGAACACCCAATCCCTGTACTTGGAATTTTGCCAACACTTCAAAGGCAAAGGCGGCGGCATGGGTAGAGGCGATGCGTTGCCAGCCAGCCGCATCGGATGCCTGCTTTTTGGCGATTAAATCGGAGATGCCACGCACGACCAAGGCCAACACGTTGGGGTAGGTTTCGACCGATTTGAGAAAGCCGCGCCCTTCCATTTCAATGGCAAGTGCGTCGCTGTAGTTGCTTTTGATAAATTGATTGAGTTCGGATTTGGTTTCCACCAAGACCTTTTCACCAGCGGCAATGGGGCCAATATAGGCCGTGGGTAAATGCTCACCGACCCGCATGTCGATGCGCTTCTGCCAGTCGGGTTTGCGCGCTTCTACGCGTGCCCGCTGTTGTAGTGCGTGAGAGGAGTTGCCAACATCAGGTCTGGGCAAAAAGTCACGTGCCTGTTTGCCCGATTCATAGCCATAGAGTTTGGTGGCAGCAACGACATCGCCTAAGCCTACATCTTTGAGACCACCTGCAACGCCAACGAAAAAGGCAACTTGGGGCTTGAACTGGTTGATGGCGCGTTCGGCCTCGGTTGCTGCGGATGAATTGCCTGCACCGATTTCGGCGATGCCCACGCGCCAGTTGTGATGCCGCCCCGCAAAGGTCCCATACTCATAGATGGTCCCACTTGGGTGAATGACTTCATCAAGGTCGGTCAGGTGGTTGCGGACGGCTAGATATTCGACTTGGAGTGCTGTCAAGATTACGACACTCGGCTGATTTGTATTGCTCATAATACTCCTTATTAATACGGCCAATCGACACCATTTTCCCAGAGGGTGTCTAACTCATCACGGAAAAAATCATACCACTGCCCATCTTTGGCGATAAGTGTAAATTTAGGCACAGAACCGCCGGGCATCTTATACGAATAGTGCTCCAAGTGGAGTACACCAGTCAACTCGTTGGGGTCGGTGGCAACTGCGCCAAAGGCCAGTGGAAATTGAATGAGACGAATGCTCATCTGTGTGGGCGCAACCTCTTTGAGTGCATAGAGGTCTTGCAGTGTGTTGCGGATCATGCTGCGGATGCGATCTTGGCTAAAGCGACGGTCATGATACTCACGTTGGGTCGCAATGGCGATGCTTTCATGTGATTCGGGATCAATCAACAGGACGCGCACATGCACACCACGCTTAAGCAACGTCTCCAGTAGGCCATAGTGACTCTTGATGGTACGGCTTAGGCTGACACCAACCATCCAGATTTCGGATGCATTTTGTAGGTCCGTGTCAAAGCTGTCGGCGACATCTGTGCTGAAAAACGATGTGGATTGCTCGGTGAGGCGGTTGACCAGATGCTCAAATTGATAACGATTGCCCAGCATGGTCACGGCCAGTAGTCCCAAGACGGCCAAGGTCAAGGGTGTTAACATGCTGTCTGGTGCAACACCCAGCAGATTGAGGATGACCAGCAGGATTGCCACGAAAACCGTGAGATAGAGGTCTATATTTTCGCCCTGTCGCACATCTGCCCAAATCCGATGTAGAAATTTCATAGTAGGCCCGTTTCTTTTGTGGTGGTTTTATTCATTCTATTCGTCCATGCTAGGAGGAGATGTGGTACAAATAGCCGATTTCATAAAAATTTGCTATTTGTACCACATCTCCTCCTACCCCTACGATTCTATGATCTTATATGAGCGTAGTGCTTTTGTCAAACACTATCGGTTGACAATCGGCAAGAAGGTTTTAAATGAGTCGTTATCTGGTTCTTCTGGTGCCCCAATATCTGTATCTGGTGTGTCAGGCGTATCCGGTGTATCCGGTGTCGCTTGATCTTGTGCCAAGGATGCTGTCACCGCATTGGCACTGAAATTTTGTTTCACCGTCGCCACAACCGCAAAGGGCTGCGCACCATACACCTCGTTAACACTTGTGCCACGCACCTCAACCGTGTATGTACCGGGAGTCGGGTCTTCGATGCGTACAATTTCGACATTGTTGATGGCATCGTTGCCGCCATTGCCAAGATGGGCTGTGCCGTTGGGACCACGCACCACCAAATCCAAGTTGTTGACCAAGATGCGCCCTGATCCCTGTTGCACAGGTGGGTCGCTCCACACAAGCGTGACATAAAGACCATTGCCACTGACTGCTTCGGGTGTGGGCGTGGTCGGTGCAGTCACCTCAAACTGTGCCGATGCCTGTGCATTGCCCTGCACCATGATGAGCGTGTAGCGGCCTGTGGCGACTTCGTTGGTGGTGTTGAGCGTGACCTGTACTTGCCCTGCTGCGTTGGCCTGTATTTCACCAAAGGGCTGGCCGTCCATCAATACGGCGACGGTGGCGTTGGGTGTGAAGTTTTCTGCGCTAAAGACAAAGGCGGTGTTGGGTAGACCCGATGCTGGCGAAACACTCAGCGTGGGTGAACCTGCGCTGACGCCTGTCACTTGATAGCTGGTTGTGGCAGTTCGATTGGCACTGTCGGTTAGCTGGATGGTGTTGGTACCGGCAGGCGTGTTGCTGTTGGTGTCAAGCGTAAAACTGACATTGCCCTGCACATCACTGCCTACTGTACCAACGGCCTGTCCATTAAAGGTCATCTGGATGTTGTTGTCGTTGGGCAGGAAGTTGCTGCCACTGAGGGTAAACTGTGTGCCAGCGGGACCAGATGATGGGTTGACACTGAGCGAGGGCTGGCTGTCCCCTGTAATGGTGACAATGGTCTGCGCAACGCGGCCAAAGAGATTGGCACTCTGGACCGTGTACTGTCCTGGCGGCATTGTAGCCTCGGTTGGCACATAAACGGCGACCTCACCCGATGCATCAGCCCATGCATTCTGGAAAGAAGTGCTGCCATCGCTCAGACATTGGTTGTTACAGAAAACGACTGGACCATAGGGACCGTTGTATTTGCCTGTCAACAAAAAGGTTGTGCCCGGTGGACCAGAGGGCGGCGTTGCGGTCAACTCGACATCAGGAAAGTCCAAGACCAATGAAATGTCATCCACAAAAGTGGACATATGCGGCTCTATACCATCCCCTATTGTAGAAAGAACAAGATAGCCTGTCTGACCCGCTAAGGCAGTCAAATCGCTAGCGGTAAAGTTGAGTTGATAGGTATAGGGACCGTCAATATAGCCACACTCTGGACCCGTTTGATCAAAGGGAGCCAACAGGTTGCCAGATACGTCGATGAGCGACACACAGAATTGGTCAAAGACTTGGGTTTGATTAAAATCTTGATCGACAATCATAAAGTTAAAGAACAGGTAGCTCTGTTGTGTGGTGTCGATCTGATCTGGAAAATGAAGTGGATACCATACGGTGTCTGTGATTGGTGTGCCACCCAGCCACAACGACTGGAAGCCATTCAGTACAAACTGGCTTGTCACCCTTGGTACACCTTCACCCAGCCAAATCTGGCTCCAATTTTGACTCCAGCCCGGCTCCTCAAAGTCACCACCGCCGACCATGTTTTGCAGAAAGGTCATTGTTGTTGGTTGATTTTGTTGATTCGCACTGCTTTGCATATTGAGTGATGTGATTGGTTCTATTGGTGCGGAGAGGTCAGAAATCGGTCGTGTGATGGACGATGGGAATGATATTGCTTCAGGGTGCTTCGTGACCGCGTCGCTGACTCGAATGGCATCAACGATGGCTGGCTGCTCGTGTCCAGGCAAGGTGCTCCCTTGAAATGTGATTGGCGTAGCCGTTTGGTGAGATGCCGCCCTCATCTGTTCACTGTGATCAGTCACTTGTGGTGGTGCTTGATGCAACGCCGTGTGTTGATTGCCAGAAGCCACCAGCGTCCCAACCGCCTGTTGATTGCCCACAACCTGAATTTCGTGGGTGCTGACCCCGCCATTGCCAAGCCCCTGCGCATAGTCATTCATGAGGACATACTGACCCATCAGCGTATTTTTGAGATCAACACGACCCCAACCGCTGTCCATGTTGGGCAGTGCTGTGCCAGGCATACGATAGGCGCCATGAATCATCAGTGCCTTCATCAACGCCGCGCTGGGGTTGGGGATGCCCCGTGTTTTGCCGACCCATTCACGCACCAGTGCAGTTGCCCCACCCGTCAGCGGGGTCGCCATCGAGGTCCCCTGCAAATAACCATACAGATTATCGTCTGTCCTGCCCATAAAGTTGTCGAGGGGTGATTGCGCACCGAGTACCGAGAGAATCCATGTCCCCGGCGCAACAACATCCGGCTTGACACGACCATCGGTTGTGGGGCCACGACTGGAAAAGGTTGCCATCTGGTTGGGATTATCAGCATCCTGCCCTCGATCACTGCGATTGTTTTCGCTTGCGCCAACAGTAATAAGATTCTTGGCTGTGGCAGGCGAGCCGATGGTGCGCGGTCCCGGTCCCGCGTTGCCCGCTGCAAATAGCACGGTGTAATCTTGATGATGCCAGATATAGTTATCCACAATACTGGACATAAGCGTGTACGCACCACCGTCATTCCCACCCCAACTATTGCTTGAAATGCGGGCACCCGCTTGATAGCCCTTGGCAATAAAATCACCGTTGGGATCGATGCACATATGCGTAAACTTTAAAATGTCAAAGAGCAAAAGCCTCTAAATTTGTGAAGATGTGATGAATAAACTCTGTAAAAGCTAATGAAAAGCTAATAAAAAGCTAATCTAAAACAAAGAAAAAAAATGATAAGATAGAAAAAAGCGAAGCTCAAATAGAGTTTGAATTTCATAATCATTCTAATCTACGCTGTTGTCTCCTCACTGCGAGTGACAGCTATCTGGACAGTTGGACTCGGTATATGCGATATAAGCCGCCAAGCCATCGAAAAACGCGTTATCAAGAGCGAAGCATGGTTGAGTTATTTAC
>JBCCFC010000698.1:0-7298 GCA_039029935.1 Chloroflexota bacterium | reverse complement strand
TTTGTTTTGGCATTTTGTGCGGGGGTGCTGGTTGCTGTAGGTGGTGTTGCAAATGAATCAGCAGCAGCAGCGCGTTGTGGCAGTAAATCATCTAAATTATTTTTTGCACTCTCATTCTCATCAATCGGCGGCATATCCTCAAACAACGCCTTATAGCGATGTTGCGCCAATTTTAACCTCGTATTACAACGATTGTTAAAATCCTTTTCAATATTTTCCAGATCGTGATCAATCTTTACCTTGGAAAAATTCAAATGCAACACAACAAATTGATTTTGATACCCTGTGGGGTGCTGACCAATCCACGTGCCACCAAACAGGTCATCGAATTGGTCTTTAAAGCTCACATCATAATAGTGCTCTAACAGCGAACACATAAACGACTTGCCAAAACGACGTGGACGCAAAAAAATAGGATTGCTGATTTGCTCTAATTTGGCGATGTATTCTGTTTTGTCGACAAAATAGCCGTTTTTTTTGCGCAATTGCCTGATGTTTGGTGCTGCATAATAAATTTGCCTAGTCAAAACGTCACCATCCTTATAAAACTATCTACACTCATTTCGCACATTTGTATTATACCAAATGGAACGCGTTTTCGCTACTTCATAGGGCATGATTTTTTGCCACTCTTTCTAACCACCCCATCGTCGCCTCAAAAATAGCGGGCAAGCTCTTATACGGCCCAATCTTATGCGCATTGGTACTATGCAACATCCCCGCCAACTGTGCCGCCCGCTCTGGCTTATCGGCAAGGTCAGCCAACGGATGCACATAGATGCGGATGGTGAAGAGGATGTCTTGACTTTGAGGCAGACGGCGTAGAGTCTGGCGTTCCATGCGCATCCATAATCGTTCACCTACATTGTCAGCGGTGAGCTGGCCCTGTGCGTTGGGATTGCCACGTCCGGTCGGTTGGAAGAGCGTTGGGTCATCAACGACGCTCCAGTTGAGGCGGGCGACAGGGCGGTGGATGCGCAGTTTCTCGAAGAGGCGATCCATTGGTGATTCAAGGGTTGTGTCATAGGTTGGTACGGGGGCGTGAATTTGCCCCAATGTCTGTCCGATTTTTTCGGCCAGCAGCCAACGGGTGGGGAAACAGAGGCAGGCGGCGGTCAAGCGATATAAGCCTGTCTTGTCATCACGCCCCATCAAGCAGAGGTCTTCCTGCACCAGCCGTCCAGCCAGTTCCAGTGGGTGTAGTGTTGACTGTTGAAGATGCCATGTCTCGCCTGTGGCGTGGTTATGTAGCTTTGAGCCATCACGCTGGTATAGTTGCGGGAAATAGTCGGTTAGGTGATCGACCAACAGAGCAAGCGTCTCTTGGGAACCTTCATCACCTTCCGACAGAGAGGCAAACACCTCGCTGTGCTGTTCGGTTAAGAGACGGCGACGTTCTGCTAACTCGGCTGGCAATTGGTCGTCGATTTCAATCCATTCGGCCAAGTCAAGCTTGACCAAATCCATTGCCATGCGAAATTGGCCTTCTTTGTAGGCCACATAGTCGCGTACAGGCGGTAAACTCTCTGGTGTAATGGGATTGGCGATTGTTGCGATTGACATAATTTTGGTTCCTGTATCGTTGAGTGCCGAGAAGATTGGTCCATTGGACCAATCTCAACGCTCGAGACTTGTTGTATTTGCTATACAAGTATAGCCCATTTCGTGGTTAAAACCGAATTTGCACCCAACCTACCCATTTTTCTAGGTAGCCCCCTGCCCAAACGGGCGATGTGGGTTTTTGGTTTGTCTGTCATAATGGTGGTGGGCAAGCAACGTAACTTGGGCATCCTGCCCGATATGCAGTCAGCTTGCGAGAGTATGAAACGGGTTCCATCCCAGTAGGGGATACACAACCCAAATTTGATTCAGATTTTGGCTGACGGCTGACGGCTGATTAGCTAAAAGCTTTTTTATAAAAGGAAGTAAAAAATAATTATGTCAGATATGTTTAAACAATTATCAGATTCAATGGCGGCAACAGTAGAGACAGCTAGCCCTAGTATTGTGCGGATTGAGGGGCGGCATCGTCGTCCAGCAAGTGGTGTGATTTGGTCGGAAGATGGGGTGATTGTGACAGCCAGCCATGTTGTGCATGGACGCCGACGGCGACATCGGGGGGGGCGACGAGGTGAACATGGTGGTGAACGCGGCGGTGATCAGGCCAGTGGACAGGTGACTGAACAAACCAGTGAGCAGACTGATGAACAAGCCAGTACACAGGATGGCGAGCAAGCCATTGATAATAATACTGATAGTGACACCGTCAACGTCGGTTTAGCTGATGGTCGCGTGGTGTCGGCGACGTTGATTGGGCGTGATCCAGGCACAGACTTGGCTCTCTTACGCTTGAATATGGATGAGTTGGATGAGGGCGAAACACTGTCACCCGCAACATGGGTAGAGGCAGATGAGCTTGGCTTAGGTCAGCTTGTGTTGGCTACAGCACGTCCGGGGGAAGATGTGCAGGCTACGCTGGGTGTGTTGAGCGGTATCTTGCAGCCACAGCTTGAGCGGCATGGTCATCGCGGCCATCGCGGTCGTCATGGGCATCATGGGCGTGGTCGAAATGGTCGTGGTCGAAATGGTCGTGGCAAACATGGGCGCGGTTGGGCACCTTGGGGTCGTAAAGGTCGTCATCATGGGAAACACTCTGGGAAACCGAATGGCAAGCCAGAACAACAAGACGAGGCCACAATCCCAGAAACAGATGTCGCAGAGCAGATGGCGGTGCGCAATGTGTACCTACAAACTGATGTGTTGATGTACCCAGGATTCTCCGGTGGTCCACTGGTCACGGCAGGCGGTGGTGTCGCTGGCATCAACTCGTCTGGTCTGGCACGGGGCGTGAGCTTGAGCATCCCAACATCAACCGTGCAACGGGTTGTCAATACGCTGTTGACACATGGCCGGATGCCACGTGGTTATTTGGGCATCACCACGCAGCCCGTGCGTTTGTCGGAAGCGATGCAGACTGAGTTGGAACAGGAAACAGGTGTAATGGTGATGTCTGTGGAAGCGGACAAGGCGGCTGACCAAGGGGGCATTGTCCAAGGTGATGTCATCGTGGGGTTGGACGGCGAGCCAGTACGCCACATCGACGAACTCCATGCACTGTTGACCAGTGAGCGTGTCGGCCAAGAGACACCCGTGCAGGTGATTCGTGGCGGACAGGTGCAGGAAGTTGTGGTGACGATTGGCGAAGCGTAGTCGTGTGGGGATGTGATAGTGTGATAGTGTGATAGTGTGATAGTGTGATAGTGTTGACACTAATCACTAATCACTAATCACTAATCACTGTTCACTGTTCACTGTTCACTCTTCATTTCTTCCGATAGCTGTGCGAACAAATCCCCCACTTGTTCCCCCTCTTTGTGGAGGGTGAAATGGAAGGTTGAGCCTTTGCCAATGATGGACTCGACCCAAATTTCACCATCGTAGAGTGCGACAATTTTCTGGGCGATGGTGAGGCCGACGCCTGTGCTGATGTTATCAGATGTGCTGTCAGATGAGTCGTCACTAGCGTTGGGTTGCAGCGTTTGGAAAATTTGAAAGATCTTTTTGAAGTATTTCTCCTCAATCCCTGGCCCATTGTCTTGGACAAAAAAGTGCCAGTGGGTTGAGGTTGTTTTGCCTTCGCTGTCTTTGGGCATAAACCCAATGGTGATTTCGCCATTGGGTTTGTCCATGTAGCGGACGGCGTTATCGATCAAATTTTGAAACAGTTGGCTGATGCGCACTGGATCGCCTTTGATGCTGGGCATGTTGGGGACAATTGATATAATTGTCTCACTCGATGGGGGAAACAGATGCACAATTTCATCAAGCAGGGTGCTGATTTCAATCGCTTGTGCAGGGTTTCGGTGACGACCGATACGAGAATAATCCAACACACCATCAATCAACAGACCCGCTTTTTCCACATTATGAATCAACAGATCAAATAGCTCATGACCTTCGGCATCCAAATTCTCTTTGTAATCGTCCTTTAGCCACGTTGACAACATGCGAATGGAACGCAATGGGGCTTTCAAATCATGCGAAATGATATAGGCAAAGTCGTTTAGCTCGCGGTTGACCTTTTGCAGATGCGCCATTAAATCCTTGCGTTCTTGTGTCAGGGTTACACGCTTGGTGACATCATTTTGAATGCCGATAAAGTGTGTTAATTGCTTTGCAGCGGGTTCTGTTTCTTGATAGATGGGGGCCAAATAGAGTTCATTCCAAAACAGTGTGCCATCTTTTCGATAGTTGCGTAGCAGAACTGTACATTCTTTGCCTTCACGAATCGCCTGACGTAGGGTTGCCAATCCAGACTGGTCTTGATCCTGTCCCTGTAAAAAGCGGCAATTTTTCCCCATCATTTCATCCACAGAATACCCCGTAATCTGTGTGAATGCCTGATTTGCATAGATAATGGGCATATCCGGCTGCTGGTAATCGGCAATGGTGATGCCGCACCCAGCAGCATTGGCGGCTTGGCGGATCAGTGGGAGGTCAACGGTTGATCTCGTAAATGGTGGTACGTGTTCATCAGATATCTTTTGGTGTATGTTTTGGTTCATATGCGGCATCCCTCAACATACGACAACAGGCCCCAACGGGTTCCTCGGAACCGAACGGATTTTTTTGTCTGTACGGAGCATAGAATCCGTTCCTGCCCCAAATCTGTTGTCGTATTTTTCGGTTTTACTCAGGCAGTCTGCAAATGCTTGTTAATCAACGCTGTGAGATGACTCAGCGTAATCGGTTTACTGGCATAGTCGGTAGCCCCTGCCTCCAGACAGCGTTCTCTATCGCCAGTCATGGCAAGCGCGGTTAAGGCAATGATGGGCGTATGCTTGAACTCATCCTGCTGACGGATGTGACGGGTTGCCACCAAACCATCTGTACCAGGCATCTGGATATCCATCAATATGAGGTCAGGCTTGACACTGGCGGTGAGTTGGATTGCTTGCGCACCATCCTTGGCAACCACCATTTTATAGCCACGCAATTTGAGATAGGTTAAAATCATCTCAATATTGGCTTCGTTGTCTTCGGCCAGCAGAATCACGGGCGCACGGCCATGATCTGGAACACTTTTTTGTTCAGTTGAATAGGTTGCATATTGCCCATGGGTGTGCGGCCCATGGGTGTGCGGCCCATTGGTATGCTGCCCATTGGTATACGCCGAATTCTGCGGCACGGGTAGGCGGTGTTCAATGGCGCGTAGCTCGGCATTCTCAGTGGGCATTTCGGCAGTTTCAGGCGGAATCCAAGGCAACACAATCGTAAAGCGGCTCCCCTCATTGACTTTGCTCTCCACATGGACACTGCCGCCATGTAGTTCCGTCATGCTCAACACCAATGCAAGCCCCAAGCCTGCACCTGTGTACTGGCGAGAAAGCTTGCTATCAATTTGCACAAAAGGTTCAAAGAGTTGCTCCAAATATTCTTCGGCAATGCCAATGCCTGTGTCCCAGACTGAAAAGTTCATGACTTCACTTGCGGCATCCACCGTGACATCCAGCCCCACTTCACCGCCGGATTCGGTAAATTTGACAGCGTTGGTCAACAGATTAACCAAAATTTGTTTGAGACGTCGTTCATCCGCATCCACCATTTTCGCTTCTGGTTTAATGTCGAGATGTAGTTTGAGGTCTTTCTTAAAGGCCTGCTGTTTGACCAGCCTCATGCTAGCATTACAGACAGAATCCACCAATGTTGGATTGATATTGAAAGACAGACGCCCCGCTTCAATTTTGGACAAGTCGAGGATGTCATTGATCAACGCCAATAACAACTTCCCACTCTCTTCAATCATATGAATCGAGCGCGACTGTCGCTGGTTGAGGTCCCCATAGACCTCTTCCTTGAGGGCATCGGACAGCCCCAAAATGGCGTTGAGTGGCGTACGTAACTCATGACTCATGTTGGCTAAAAATTCATCTTTCATCTCCGCCGCTCGTGCTAGGGCTGCGTTCGCAGTGGTTAACTCGGCAGTGCGCTCGGCCACCCGGTGGGACAATGACTCACGCTCTTGCTCCAATATCTGCCGTGCCTGCACACGTTCGGTGACATCACGCAGGATAATCTGTGCCGCATTTTTGCCTTTGTAATTGAGATGCCCACAGGTCACTTCGGCGGGGAAGGTCTGCCCATTTTTGCGTCTGAATATCACTTCGCGACGCACGACATCTCCCTGTCCCGTGACACGGTTCAAGCACTCTATACAGTCACTCGAATCGGCAAACTGTGTCATCGGTAGCCCCAAAACATCATTGGGGGCTGTATACCCTACCATCTGTGCAAGGGCTGGGTTCGCCAGCAAGATAATGCCCTGTGCGTCAACAATGGCAATGCCATCTGGCGCCAACTCTACTAGCTGACGAAATTGTTGTTCCTGTGCCAGCCGTGCCTTTTCGGCCTCTCGATACTCAGTGATATCGAGCAACGTTCCCTCAATGACCTCGGTATGATGGTGATGGAGCGAATGCTGACCGAGTTGAGTCTCTGCATATTGTTCTGTCAGCAGCTCATCAGTTGTCACCTCATGCACCAGTGTTAGATTGACCAGCGCATAAATCTTTTTCCCGGTACGAGTATGCAATGTCAGCGGATAATTTGTAAGAAAGTTTTCAGATTTTTGTAATGTATCAATCAAAAAGTCTAAATGGGGAAATTCGAGATGCTCCTGCCAATGGACACCATCCACAATATCGCTGGCTGTGTGATGCCCCAACAGACGCGCAAAGGTGTCATTACAGGCAACAAGCTTGCCCGACATGGTCGAGCGAAATGATCCTGTGACGCTGCGTTCATATTGGACCAAATGCAGCAGGTCTTCTGTTTTCTTGCGTTTGATGGCTTTATCGGCAATGAGTGGCAAAATTTTTAAATAGTTATAGTCTGGGTCCTTGATGAGATAATCGTAAGCACCTTTTTTGAGGGCATTGACAGCATTTTCAACATCGCTCGCCCCCGTAACAATCACAATCGGGATGTCGGTCACTTCGGTCAACAGTTCAAAGGCTGTGCCATCCTCCAGTAGATAATCCGCAACAATCAAATCAAAAGTATCTCCAGCAGGATACTCTTTGCCAAAATACGATTGTGGCTGGTCGAGTGCGGCCAATGTTTCCTGCACCGAACGAGTGATGACATACTCAAACGTTAGCTGTGGGCGGCTAGAATGTACACACGAAAAGGTGCGTCCATGAGTGCGAACCAGTTCTTTTGCCAAATTGTGCGCCTATGAATACTCTACTGTGACTCGCATATACTCAAACCCGATATATACTAGCATCGCATAGCGG
>JBCCFC010000697.1:0-7301 GCA_039029935.1 Chloroflexota bacterium | reverse complement strand
GCGGATTGATTTTGAGGTCAATCCGCGCTCCCAGAATCCGCGACACTATTTTTCATTATAAAATTCATCGAGATGTCTCACCTTTTCACAACCAACGCGACCCAATCCGACTCCTGCAACGTATCCACCAAAGTCAATCCATACCGCGCCGCCGCATCAATCACCATCTGTGCCTTTTCCTCCAGAATGCCCGCGAGAATCATATGCCCCCCTTCTGAAAGTGGTTCAGCCAGCGGCACATTGTCATATTCGCTGTCAAACAACTTGGTCAGCACTTCGGCAAGGATATTGGCGACAACAACTGGATAGACACCCGCTTTACTGGCAGGGACGCTATCTTGTCTCACCACAAAATTAGTATCATCTCCAACGGCGATCTGGTTGATTTCAGCATTTTCTTGTGTCACTTGCACAGCGAGCGGGTCGATGTCGGTTGCCCAAATCTGCGATGCACCTAGTTTCACACCAACGATAGAAAGCACACCGCTGCCCGTGCCGATATCGAGGAGTGCATCACCGGGTTGGAGATAGGTTTCCAGTGCTTGGATACAGAGTCGTGTCGATGGGTGCAGCCCTGTGCCAAAGGCCATGCCGGGGTCGAGTTCGATGATGATGTCGTCGGGCTGGGCGTCAAATTCCTCCCACGATGGTTTGAGGACCACGCGGTTGCCGACACGCAGCGGCTTATAAAATTCTTTCCAGGCATTGGCCCAATCTTCTTGGCGAATGGTGGTAAACGTTGGTTCTGGGACGGGGTAGAGCAGGCTTAACCGCCACAGCCCTTCCTCTATCAGGCGGCGCGTCTCTGCACCGCGCTCCCCGGGCTTGATATAGGTCTTGACCGTGAGTTGGTATTCGCCCTCAATGGGATTGGCAAAGTCGTCAAAGCCAGTCGCTTCGATGACGGCCCCACCGCCACCCGCTTCCCCTGCCTCGTTATCTTCGTCATAGCCACCACCATTGTAGCGGTTGAACAGTTCACTGACCGCCTCTGCCGCCTCGGAATCGACCACAACGGCAATTTCAATCAGTTCATCTGGTTGTTGGTTTGCGTTTGTTTGATTAGACATGGGGGTATTATAGTTGAAAAGTTGAAAGGTTGAAAGGGGGAAGAGTGATGAGTGATGAGTGATGAGTGATTAGTGAAGGGTGAAGGGTGAAGGGGTATGGGAAAAATTGCGTGGTTGGGGTTTGGGGGCTATAATCGCTGAAAATGCGTTTGTGGTTGGATGTTGTGGAAGACAAGGAGATTGCTTGAGCCCTTCAACTCTTCAACTCTTCAACCCTTCCACCTTTCAACCTTTTAACTTTAACCAAAAGGAGTTTGACCATGACAACGGCAGCGGCAATTGCTCAGATGACACCAGATATTGGTACAGAGACCAGCGTGAGTGATTGGTATACGATTACACAGGAGAAGATCAATCTGTTTGCTGATGCAACGGGCGATCATCAGTGGATTCACACAGACCCAGAAAAAGCACAGCGAGAGTCGCCCTACAAAACGACGATTGCACATGGCTATTTCTCACTCTCACTCATTCCACATCTAACAGGTGCTGTTAACCCAGACAAACCACGTTTTGAAGATGCCAAATTGAGCATCAACTATGGAACCAACAAGGTTCGTTTCCCCAGCCCTGTTCCTGTCGGTGCCAGAGTACGCGCACGAACCAAACTGGTTAGCGTTGACGAAGTAAAAAACAATGGTGTCCATATTGTCAATGAAGTGACCATTGAGATTGAAGGGTCTAACAAACCCGGCTGTGTTGCAGAGACGGTATCGAGAATTTATTTTTAGTCGTGATGAGTGATTAGTGATGAGTGATTAGTGATGAGTGATGAGTTGACAATTTGACTCTTCAACTTTTCAACCTTTCCACTCTTCAACCTTTCAACCTTTCGACTCTTCAACCTTTCAACTCACAAAATCGGAGAACAATAAATGACCAAACTATTTGAAAATCAAGTTGCCATTGTCACTGGCTCTGGGCGGGGTATTGGTGCGGCGGCGGCGAAGTTGTTTGCGGAAAACGGTGCGCAGGTGGTAGTGAATGACCTTAACCAAGAGCCTGCGGAAGAGGTGTTGGCGGAAATCAAGGCGGCGGGTGGTGAGGCCATTGCCGTCGCTGGTGATGTGACGCATCCTGATTTTCCGGACCATTTGATGAAGTCCACCGTTGATGCCTTTGGCAAAATCAATATCTTAGTAAACAACGCTGGCTATACGTGGGATGCGATGCTGCACAAGATGACCGATGAACAATGGGAAGCAATTATGAAGGTGCATACAACGGCACCATTCCGCATGGTGCGAGCGGTTGCACCGTATATGCGTGAACCCGCCAAAGCGGAGAAAGCTGCGGGTGATCCATTTGCACCGCGCTGCATCATCAATGTCTCATCAACATCGGGGCTGCATGGCAACATCGGGCAGGCCAACTACGCGATGGGCAAGATGGGCATTGTCGGCTTTACAAAAACCGTTGCCAAGGAATGGGGTCCCTTTGGTATCCGCTGTAATGCCGTGGCCTTTGGCTTTGTCGATACACGGCTGACCCGCCCCAAGGAGAATCGTGAGAGTATTGACATTGGTGAGCGCAAGGTCGCGTTGGGGATTCCACAGCCGATTCGTGAAATCGGTATGGTGCGCAGCCCGCTTGAGCGACCTGCCAGCCCAGAGGAAGCTGCGGGTGGTATCATCATGCTGGCCTCGCCATTTGCCTCGTATATCACAGGGCATACGCTGGAAGTGACTGGTGGTGCGGGCATTTAATCTTTACAAAAAATTTACGTTCTTTAATTGATTAAACATAAAAAGCGTAGAAAACAATCAACTGGTTGTTTTCTACGCTTTTTTTCTCAATGATGCCATCTAAAAAGATTGTTTCCCAGCCATACCGCTCGTGAATAAAAATGTTACTTACCCTTATTTAGTTTTGGAATCAAGTCAAGTAGTGATAGAATGTGCCTCACCTTTCTGGATAGTCAAAGCAAGTTGCAAACGAAACGCAATGGGTTTTGACTATCTAATGATTTAACCACTATTGTTTCACTTTTTACCAAAACACCGCGTATTTAAACGATTTCCAAAATACTATAGGCTATACTTCATCAGATGACACAATGGTGGTTTATTCAGACTAGGATCATTTACCTTGCTTTGAATAGTATCGTTCATCATTCATTTCAAAAGGGAGAGAGAGAATGCAACAGAATAGGTTCACACAAGTTGCAGGTCTACTGTTAATTTTAGGATTAACGCTGGGGCTGGTCACAACATTGATGACTTCGCCAGTGAGTGCAGCTAGCTTTGAGGATATTCCACAACCTGCTGTATCTGATGGTGAGGGGTTTACGGTTGAGGCGACCAAAGCACCGCTGGAATCACCACGCCTCATTGTCGAACTCAGGAGCGCACCAGTCGTCGTTGCGTTGGAATCGGACATTAAAGCGGCGGGGACACGTGGTGCTTTGGATGTCAACGCACCATCGGTTGCCAGCTATATTTCGGCATTGGAAGCGGAACAAGCGGCCTTCATGAGTGAATTGCAGGCAACCATTCCAAGTGCGTCCATGGCAACCTATATCAACGAAAATGGCCTGCATGAAATCGCCAGCTATCAGTTGCTCTTTAACGGCATGGCCGTGGATTTGGGGACAGCCATTCAGCGATGGGATAAGTCAACACTCCAACAGCAGATTGCCAAGATGCCTGGGGTCAAGGCGGTCTATGAAGATCGTGCCTATTCAACCCTACTCTACACCAGTACAGGTGTAATTAACGCACCAATGGCTTGGGACAGCGCGGCCATCGGTGGCATTGAGAATGCGGGTGAAGGCATCAAGGTTGCCTCAATGGATGGTGGTGTGCATAAGGACGCCCCCATGTTTAGTGGTGAGGGCTATGAATATCCAGAGGGCTTTGGCCCCAATGGTCTTGGCGATACTGCCAATAACAACGGCAAGATTATTGTCTCTCGTGCCTACTTCCGCTCTTGGGACCCACCATCACCAGGCGATGAGAATCCTTGGCCCGGAGAAAGAGGTACATCACATGGTGTTCACACCGCATCTATTGCGGCGGGCAATGTGATTGAAGATGCCGCGATTTACGACACAACATTAAGCGAAATCAATGGTCCAGAACTGGGGCGTATCAGTGGCGTTGCACCGAGAGCCTATGTCATGAGCTATCGCCTTTTCTACGCCAGTGTCAATGATAATGCGCAGTTCTACACGGCTGAAGGTTTGGCCGCACTCGAGGATATTGCCCGTGACCAGCCAGATGTTCTCAACAACTCTTGGGGTGGGGGTGCGTACAGTGAAGGTGGCGAATTTGACCCGCTCGACAGTGCCGTGATTAATGCTGCCAATAGTGGTATTTTTGTGGCCTTTGCAACGGGGAACGATGGACCCAATCCTGCGACCGCAGACCATCCATCACCGCACTACATCAATGTAGCCGCAACATCTAGTGGTGGAACCATCATCCGGGGGCACCTAGATATTACGGCGCCTGAGCCTGCACCAGATGCATACCAAGATATGGGGATCGGCGGTGCACGCTTTGGTGGCGTTATTTCGGCTAATGTGCGTATTGAATACAATGTAATTACCGCCGAAAGCATCGACCCCACCAATATTGAAGGCTGTGACGAATGGGAGGGTACACCCTTTGATGGTGCTGCGGCTTTGATTCGACGGGGGGCGTGTAATTTCTCGGACAAAGTATATAACGCACAGTTGGCAGGTGCCGTTGCGGCCATTATCTATAATGATGAAGCCCGCGGTGACACACTGATCACGATGTCTTGTGGCGGTGATAAGTGTGCGCCAGGCATCATTACAATCCCCAGTGTCTTTATTTGGTACAGTCATGGTGTCGGCATTTCGGAGTGGTATAATGAACATGGAGCAGAGGCCAAAGTTGCCGTGGATACGCTTGCACCTATTCAATTTGGGAATGATGTGGACCTCGTGGTTAACTTTAGTTCACGTGGTCCAGGTGTTGGCAATGTCCTCAAACCAGATATCGCAGCGCCAGGGTTTAATATTTTGGCACAAGGGTATACGGAAGCCAATGAAGAGGTCGAAGGAGAGGCGCGACATCTTGGCTATGGCCAGCAATCAGGTACATCAATGGCTGCACCACATGTGGCTGGTGCAGCGGCTCTTCTCCGCCAAGCCTATCCAGATTGGTCCAATGCGGCAATAAAATCAGCATTGATGTCTTCAGCCAAATATATGGATATCTATAATGTTGATGGTAGCCCTGCGCAGCCACTGGATATGGGGGCGGGTCGCTTGGATATCGCCGCCGCGATGGACCCGGGTGTAATTTTGAATCCACCAAGTCTGAGCTTTGGTCCGGTGAGTGAAGGGGAACAGGAAACCATCGAGGTGATGATTACCAGTGTTGCGGACACAACCGAAACCTATAACATCAGCACACTCTATACGGGCGACAGTTTTACCGACACAACCGCATTGCCCGGCTTTAGCGCAGAACCATCATCGCTTACACTGGCACCGGGCGAGTCAGCGACCATCGAAGTGGCGTTTGACTCAACAGCCAGTAATGGGTTGGGCGACAATCAGGGCTATATTCTGATGACCAGCGAGAATCACAACGCACATATGCCAGCATGGGCGCGTGTGATGTATGACGATCCATTGGCAGATGTCCTCATCATTGATAACGACTTTAGTGATGAGGTGGGCAACTTCGACTATCTCTGGTACTACACCAGCGCATTGGATGAGCTTGACTATAGTTACAATGTTGTGAGTACATTGGAGGGGGCTGGCACTGCCGCAACCATTCCTGACGCCACAACGTTGGCTGCCTATAAAGCCATCATCCACTTCACAGGTGACAACTTCCAGCCCAATGGCACATTTGGTATTTCAACAGGTTTGACCGACCTTGATAAAAACCGTTTGGTTGAATACCTGAATAATGGTGGTTCCGTGATTGCAATGGGGCAAGATATGGCCCAAGCGTTAGACACAAACGAAACCGATATGGAGCCATCGGATGCTTATTATACGGATCACCTGAGTGCCAACTATATTCAGGACAGTGTGTCAGGCGATGTAACACCAAATAGTTACATTATGGCAACAGACGATGCACCAGCATTTATCAGCGATGTACGTATCGATCTATCACAACCACGTAAATTCTCAGGGGGTACACTCCTCTCTGGTGCAAACGAGGTGCCATCAGTTGAGTCAAATGTGACAGGCTTCTTTGGGTTCAACTATGATGTTGACCAACAGTTATTGCAATATGCTGTCAGCCTTGTTGTTTCGCCAACAACCGTCGTGGAGATCACCAATGCGCATATCCATTCGGGTACGGTGGGCAACAACGGTGGGGATGTTCATGCGATTTTCCCCTTTACCACGCCGCAAGTCTTTAGTGACAGCTTGGACTACTTCGGTACGGTTGAGGGCGTGACGTTGGCAGATATGGGCATTTTAGGTCCAGGGACACAGGGCGCAACGCGCTATGTCAATATTCATTCGACAGCCAACCCATCGGGCGAGGTACGCGGCCAGCTAGAGGTAGACCCACTTGACAATCAAATCTATGTAGATGAGGTCGATGTAGAATCGCATGATGGCTCGCAGGTCCCTGAAAATGTGCCATTTGGCGAATATAGCAATTTCAGTGGCACACCGCTCTTCTTCTATCCGGGTCCATATAATGTTTATCATGGCTATGTTGCCATTGCAAACCGTGACCAACCGTCGCTGGAAAATCCGGGTATCTCCTATCAGGGACGTAGCATCTACGCCAGTTTTGGTTTGGAAGGCATGAGCAACAATTTCAATCCACGCACAGGCATCACACCAACGACACGTACCGAACTGTTGGATGCGTTCTTGGATTGGGTATGGTCTGAAGAGCAAAGTGTAATCATTAGCAGCACCATATCCGAAAATAGTAATGGTCTTGTGATGCTGGAAGCAGCAGTGTCAGAGAACAATGGTGTTGCCTACCGCTGGGACTTTGGCGACAGGAGTCCAACTGTCGGTCCAAATCCAAGTAATGCTGCTGGACATGTTTACCGACGTTGTGGTACATACACCGTCCGTGCAGAAGTTACAGATGCGCTGGGTAATGTTAGCATTGGCAGCACAGAGGTTGAGATCACCAATTGTGATGATAATCCAGTACCGACAGATGGTGACGAGGCCGTCACGCTCTCTATGCAGGCCAGCCCAATGCAGACTGTGCCGGGTGAGACAGTCTTCTACAACATCTCTGGTCGTAACAACAGCCGTGACGT
>JBCCFC010000696.1:0-7306 GCA_039029935.1 Chloroflexota bacterium | reverse complement strand
GACTTTGCCCGTAATTGTGCTATTTGCGGTGTGTAAGTTTGATATGGAAGGGTTGGGTCAAATGAAATAATAAAGGGTGTCGTTTTGAAAAACGACACCCTTTATTCTTTCATTGGACCAAGCTAACTGTCTTGAAACCTACCTTGATACAAATGGGAGATAGACATTTTGGTCATCTGGCTGCTCACCAGGCTGTTCATCTGGGATAGTCGCACTTGCACCCAGCACAACTTCGCCCACAAAGAACGAATCACCCGATGGGTCAAAGTCTAGGTCTTCACCCTCAACCGCCCACACATACCAGATATAGGTATTGCCTTCGGTGATGGTGGAGCAGTTTGTTGTGGCAAACTCTTCTGTCAACGTAAATGATGCCGCATCGCTTGTTGGCCCCGAACAGGCTTCTTCGCCCGTCTCATCATTATACAGTACCCAAGCGTAGTTTTCGGTCAAACCGGTGCGCACCTGCCATGTGAAGGTCTCTGGGTAGGTGATGTTGCCATCATCTGGCCCTAGAAGCACCAAATCGCTGATGTCAATAATGCCGCCATCGAGTGCCTCACCTGCTGTATATGCCTCAATCACAGTACCAAACCAACGATAGAGATAGGTATCATTGGTTGTGTTGCCACCCAACTCGTCATTGAGATAATAGAGTTGGTAGTATTGATCATCTGACAACGACGGCACATCGTCAAAGCTATAGAATCCGCCTGCATCGGTGCGTGTTTCAGCGGTCGGTGTATCTGTCTCGACATCACACTCACCATCAAACGAACAACCAATCAGCCGCAGATTGATGTCGGCGACACCTTCGCCATTGGCACGAACTTGCCCCGTGATGCCTTCAACGACGACAGGTGTTGCTGTTGGCATAGCGGTTGGCGTTGGCGTCGGGTCTGGCGCAGAGCGTAGCCATTCTGCCGTCCACTCAAACTCTTCGCTCAGGCCATCACCACAGGTGGATGTCCCAAAGCTGATATTTTGCAACGTTGCCGTGCCAGAGGCCGTTTCGCCATTCAATGTACCCGTTACGCTCCAGAACTCATCGCGGTCTATCTGCTCTGTGTGGCTGAAGCTACCATCCTCACCAACTGCAATCGGGCCTGGTGCAACAAGTACCTGACGACAATTGTTTTCCGAGAAGGTCAAAATACGCACATTGTAGACAGTTTCTTGATCGCTGGCAACACTAAAGTCAAGCCCCGTCTCCCCCGCGCTCCACTCACCGGGGCGAATGCCCTCTGGCGGTGCGGTTGGCGTAATGGTTGGCATAGGTGTCTCGGTTGGGATAAGCGTTTCTGTTGGCGCAGGTGTTTCTGTCGGCTCAGGTATATCGGTTGGTGTATCTGTGGGTACAGGTGTATCTGTCGGTACAGGCGTATCTGTCGGTACAGGCGTATCCGTTGGCGTATTGGTCGGTGGTGGTGTTTCCCCGGGTGGCACAGGTGTATTCGTTGGTGCAGGTGTACTTGTCGCTGTGGGTACCGCCGTCGGTGTAGCGGTCGGTGTACTCACAGGGGCAGAGCCGTCTAGCGTTGTTCGCCAAATGCTTCGGCCATAGGTCGCCGCCCACAGTTGCTTAACGGGTTGGACATATTTCAAGTCATAGACTGGCGAGGGTGGCAACCCTTGGCTGGCAAGGGTCCAAGTCTGTCCATCATTTGATGAATGAAAGACGCCAATGTCGGTTCCGATATAGATATGGCCCGCGTTATCTGGGTCCAGCAAAATTGACAGTACCGGGATATCGGGCAACGTACCATTCCCTGTTCCATCCAATCGTGTCCAATTCTGTCCTGCATCCGTACTCTTGAAAACATGCCCCTGTTGGTCTGGTGTATTCTGGCTGAAGCCATTATAGACAAGATAAACAGTGTTAGCATTGGTCGGATGAACTGCAATATCACTGAGTACACGCGGTGGCAAGTTCTCACCCGTTTGATTTGTAAAACTCCACTGGTTGCCCTGCCGTTCTCCCACATGAATTTGGCCATTGTTGATGCCAACATAGAGCCGATTGGGATTACTGCGAGCGACGCCAATTGACTTCACGGTCTCATCAAAGGCTTGGCTAATCGCAGTCCAGTTTTGTGCGCGGTCGCTCGAACGATAAACCTTATCTGTACCCAAATAGAGAACACCTTCCTGTGCTGGGTCTAGCTCAAAGGGGATGTAAAATTGTGTACTATCATTCTCATCTATGCCATTCAGACGATATTGACCTGCGTCGCCACGTAAAGCCTGAATGTTGACCTCTTCACTGACTTTGAAACTAAGTTGCTGGTCACCATAGTAAACAATGTTTGTTTTGAATGGGTCCCATTCACCCTTGTTGCCATCGGCAAAATCAAAGCCTTGCCAGCTTGTGCCATCCCAATAGGCTTGCGAGTTGTCCTGCATACCACCCAACGCCTGTGACCCATCGACAGGGTTCACGCCAATGCCGATAAATTGCAGCGTTGCCATGCCATTGTTGCGCGTTTCCCATTGTCCATTGACAAAGCGATAGACACCACCATCATTGCCAACCCAGACAATGGACGGGTCAACTGGGTCAAAGACGATGACCTGCTGGTCCACGTGTAAACCTGCATCGCCCCCGTTGAGTTGGTCAGCCTGCACAACTGTTGCACCGCCGTCTTCTGTGCGGAACATTTGGATACCGCCAAAGTAGACGATATTGGGGTTTTGTGGATTAACGCCAATGGCGTTGTCATGGAAACATTGTCCATCACAATAGCCCCGTGCACCAACAACTTCTTCCCAAGTCTGACCACCATCCGTTGTCTTCATGACAATGCCTTCTGTACCATCGCGTGTCTCGCCCGCAAGCCCTGCATAGACGGTACTTGCGCCTGTGCCACTACCAATGGCAAGGGCAACACGCTGATAAGCAACACGCCCGACAGCATTGTCAAAACTATTCAGCTTTTGCCAACTGACACCAGCATCCGTCGATTTATAGAGACCGACACCACCATTCGCTGCATAGAATGCGGGCTGTTGTGGATTGGATGCATCCATCACGAGTGCCGTGAAACCCTCGGAGCATGGCTCACAGGATTGAACCTTAGTCCATGTCTGCCCGCCATCAGTCGAGCGATAGATACCCGGGTTTGGCTGGTCTCCCGGCAGTTGTCCTGCTGTTTCTAGCTGGCCCAGTGTTGCGGTTGTGACTACGAGCGTATTGCTGTCGCCCGGATGAACGAAAACACCTGTCAACATCATCGAGCCAAAATCATCCTTGCCTAGCACCGTCCATGTGACCCCTGCATCGGCTGATCTGAGCAACCCTGTCCCATAAAATGTGTTAAACTGCCCTGTTCCGGCATAGATGGTATTCACATTTTGCGGATCGATGGCGAGCGACTGGAAGGCATATTCAGCGCGGTCATTGGTCAACGGCACAAAGTTATCGCCCCCATCAGTACTCTTCCATAAGCCACCCGTTGATGTCGCTACATAGACCGTATTGGAGTCGCCAGGCGGAAAGGCAATCGCTGTGACACGCCCGGCGGCAGTTTGCAGGACACTACTGCCATCCGCTGCCGTACCCATCCACGCTCCCTGTAGGGGTGCAGGTCCGACAGACTCCCAGACAGGCATGTGGATACTGGCCGCCTGTACTTGGGCTAACTGCACTCTGGCATGACGGAGGGCGCGATTATTGGCATCAAAGGGCACGGTATTGAGCGGGTAGGCGCGCTGTCGCCAGAACCATTCAAATGCCTGACGGGGTCCGCCATCAGGGTCCTGCATGGCGTCAAAGGCGGCTTCATCTTCATCGGGAAAGGGGATCAAACTGTCGTCCAGTGGCGGTAAAATGGCAACGAGTTGTGGTACTTCCTCTATGGATTCCACGATAGATTCTACCGTAGGCTCATCTGCTGCCATCCATTGCTGAGGCATGAGGCCAGCCCCCACCACGATGGTGATGGCTGTCACGATGCCAACAATGCCTGTAAGTATTGCAATACGTTTCACGAACTTTTCTCCTTGATGTCAATTCTAAAAATGCTATTGAGAATGACTGATTGAGTCTAGTCAGCCGTTCTTAATAGAGTTTGTAGGTAAAGCAAAAAATACCACAATTAGAGGTCAAATAGAAATTCTCGGTCACATAAACGTTGGTTTACTTTAATGGCTTCAACCCATCACGGGCCTCGGCCTGGATATGATCAACCACGTCTGGTAATGTCGTTAACCCCAAATATGCCTGCTCAAACTCAATTGCTGCGGTACGTTCGATGCGGACCCAATTTTCAAGGCGGGGTAAGACACGGATATGCGGTACTGCATCTAGCCATACTTGGGCATTGGCCGGAGGCTGTGTTGGATCGAGAAAGACATCGCTCTGTGCTACAGCCATCAACGACGGGACAGTACGCCCCAAACGCCCAGCGGGTTTCTGTCCCTCTACACTCATGGCAAACTCGATAAACGCCCATGCCGCCTCTTTGACATCCGAGTCAGCGGCCAAGCAATAACCGTCGCTGTGTAAAATGCTGGCCGTCTCTTTGCCGCGCGGTAAGGGGGCGACATCCCAATTGAAATCAGCCACTGCTCGCATCGTCGGTACAATGCGACGGCTATCCACATACATGGCGATATTGCCCGCATAGAAGCGTTGCCGATGTGACTGCACCGCTTCCGCCGTGCGATTAGGCACAACGTTATCCTGCTGGGACAGCGCAAAGACAAACTGCATGGCTTGTTGTGCAGCGGGCGTGTCCAACGTTAAACGACCTGGCGCGGCATGGTCATCAACAAGTGACCCACCATTCTGCCAAATAAACGGAGCCATGCGCACCAGATGCGGCTCCAGCCCCAACCCATATTGATCTGGCTCCCCATCACCATCCTCATCCGGCTTGGTCAACGCAATCGCTGTCTGTCGAAATTCTTGCCATGTCCAATCATGTGCAGGGTACGCAATGCCCGCTGCATCAAAAAGGTCTTGATTAAAATAGACAACTTGGCTGGAAATGTTTTGCGGAATGCAGACCAACGTCCCTGTGCTATCACGGAATGCATCCAGCGCAACAGGAAAGTAGTCGGCCTCATCCATGACATCACTGGCCGTAACGCGTGGTCCTAACGCATCGAGCGCACCTCGATTATGGTATTGCGCCATACGTCGGTAATTAAGCAAAAAGACATCAGGCGGCTCACCTGCGGCGAAATCAGTGGTCAACCGTGTCAAGTAGTCGCTTTTGCTAGGCAGGGCAACCATGTCGATGTTGATTGGTGTATTGTTGTGTGTTGGGTTAGTGGCATAGAAGCCATCTATAACACTCTGAAATGCGTCCTGTTCATACGGATCGCCAAAGACCATGAAGGTAACGGTGGTATTTGAGGTGGTTTTGTTTGATTGTTGATTGCCGCAGCTTGTGAGCAGTAGAGAAAGCAAAATGACGATGAGGTAATAGTGGCGCAATGATTATTCTCCAGAATGAATGTGAACTGTAGAGGTCAATAATAGGTTGAACAGCTATCCTCAGCGTTCCGTCCCTATCCGCGTCGCCAGCACCAGACGCGGATAGGGACGGAACGCTGTTTTCGATTTTGTTCAAGGTCTATTCGACCATTATAAAAATTAATGTGAGCAAACGTAGCTGGCAAATTACCAGGAAAATCAGTGTATCATGCCTGATTTGCCAGTCACGTTTGCGTAATTTTTGCCCTTCTAAAAAAGAAGGCTATCTCGATACAAATGGCAGATAGACATTTTGCGAATCAGCTGGGGCGGTAATCGCACTTGCGCCCAGCACAACTTCGCCTGCAAAGAACGAGTCACCTGCAGGGTCTACATCCGCGTCTTCACCCTCAACCGCCCATACATACCAGATATAGTTTCGACCCTCGGTGAGTGCAGGACAGTTGGTTGTGGCGAACTCCTCTGTTAATGTGAATGAGGTTGCATCGCTTGTTGGTCCTGTGCAGGCTTCATCACCTGTCTCATCATCGGCCAGCACCCAATTATAATTTTCTGTCAACCCTGGACGCGCCCGCCAAGTGAAAGTCTCTGGATAGGTAACGTTGCCATCATTTGGCTCCAAAAGCACCAACTCACTGATGTCAATCACGCCACCATCGACGGATTCCCCTGCTGTGTATGCGCTCATCTCCGCACCAAACCAGCGATAGAGATACCTGTCATTGGCGATGTTGCCACCCAACTCGTCGTTAAAATAGTAGAGCTGGTAGGATTGACCATCCGGCAACGATGGAACATCCGCAAACCGATAGAATCCGCCTGTATCGGTGCGTGTTTCGGCAACCAGTCTGTCATCCAGCGTGTCCGTATCAAAATCACAGCCCTCCTCAGCCGAGCAGCGAATGATCCGCAGGTTGATGTCAGCAACACCTTCGCCATTCGCACGAACTTGCCCTATGATGCCGCTGGTAGCAGGTGGCGCTGTGAATGGTCGGCGCGTTGGTGTGGGCGTTGGGTCGGGCGAAGATTCTACCCATTCAGCATCCCACTCAAGTTCTTCGTTGAGGCCATCACCACAGGTTGACGTACCAAATCGAATATTTTCCAATACCGCATTTCCCGATGCTGTCTCGCCCTCTAGTGTCCCTGTCACACTCCAGTACTCATCACGATCTCGCTCATCAATGTAGTCAAAGCTGCCCTCTTCGTCAATCTCAATAGGACCGGGTGCAACAAGCACCTGACGACAGTTGTTTTCGGAGAAGGTCACAATACGTATGTCGTAGATAGTCTCTTGATCGCTGGCAACGTTAAAGTCAAGACTTGTCTCTTCTGAACGCCATTCTCCGGGGCGAATACCTTCTGCGGGTGCAGTGGGTGTGCTGGTAGGTACAGGTGTGTCTGTTGGCACAGGGGTCTCCGTTGGTATCTCCGTTGGTGCAGCAGTCGGTGTACTCACAGAGTCAGACCCATCGAGCGTTGTTCGCCAGATGCTACGGCCATAGGTCGCCGCCCACAATTGCTTCATAGGCTGCACATACTTCAAGTCAAAGACGGGTGAGGGTGGTAATCCTTGGCTGGCAAGGACCCACGTCTGCCCATCGTCTGATGAATGAAAGACACCGATATCCGTTCCGATATAGATATGCCCTGCGTTATCCGGATCAAGCACAATCGATAGCACGGGGATATCTGGCAACATGTCATTCCCTGTGCCATCCAGCCGGGTCCAGTTCTGCCCTGCATCGGTGCTTTTAAAGACATGTCCGGGGGTATTGGGCGTATTTTGACTGAAGCCGTTAAAGACAATATACACAATGTCGGCGTTGGTAGGATGGACAGCAATATCTGTGAGAACACGCTCCG
>JBCCFC010000695.1:0-7310 GCA_039029935.1 Chloroflexota bacterium | reverse complement strand
ATTGGTGATCCCCAGTTGGTCACGGATGTATTTGGCCGCTTGTGTCGTGGTTAGACGGCTTGGTTGTGATTGCTGTTTCATGAACAGACGCCGAATTTATACTGCGCACCAACGCCGTCTAGAGTTCCCCTGTATCTGCATTCTGCTCCGCCTTCGCTGCTTCTTCCACCATCAAATAAAATTGTCCAAAATCGCTAAACCGCATAATGGCGTTGGTGATAGCTTCAAGTTTTTCATTGCTGTCGATGGTGGACAGAAGCTCCTGTACGCGTAAATATTCTGACACAGAAGGATCGTAGCGTGATGCCATAAATTTTAACATCCCTTGGCGGCGTGCTTCACGTTCTGCTTGCTGTGTTTTGATGAGGTTTGCCATTCTTAATTCGTTCATTTCACGTTCTAAGTAAAGTTCAGCACGTTCAGCGTTCCATGTCTCACTTATTGCCTTCCATATTTCACGCTCCTCAGTACGTCCTTCCTCACGCAAACGACGAATAAAGGGTGTATCCAATGCCCACTCATCTTGTCTGATCAATGTTTCAACCATTTTGATTAACTCCTCATCTCGTAACAATGCCAGCAATTCAAACAACAACCGCTGTTTCATTTCCTCGCTATGCACAGATTTAATCGCCTTGTAAACCTGTGGAATGATTTCGTCTGGATTTTCAATATTGGTTTGTCCAATCAAGGGCAACAATGCGGGGCGATTCAACGCCAATATCTTCTTGGCAGTCCAGTCCCACAGATGAACCGAACCGTGTCATATCGCCATTCTAACGTAACACGGCTGCCCATGCCAAATACTTGGTAATGTCCCTTATCTCGTGCCCCGACACCTTGACCTACATAGATGACCACACTGTGAATTCGCGCCGTTGGTTCCTTGTTCAGCACACGTACAATATAATCTAATTCACGCAGACGCATCGGTCTCCACGTTGACTTGCCCTGAAACTCGATATGCAAGAGTACTCGATGATAGAGTTGCCCTTTCAATGCACCAGACTCGTGAACCATCGGTTCCGCCAACGTAATCCAATAGAGCGTATCGGCAGAAATAGGTGTTGGGTCAGGTTGCAATTCAATATTAGCCTCTTCAGCACGAGAGACTTGTGTCTTCAAAAGCCATTCGGCAAAAATCAATCGGTGCCATACCGATAAGCCGTTTCAATGGACTATCAGTTTCATTCTTTTTTGTTTCGGGCTCATTCTGCTTGATTTCTGATTCAGTCTTGGTTTCCATGTCTATCTGCTCCTCATTGGCACGATCACAAAACAGGCGTTCGTGTCCGATTGTGTCAAATATAAGGCAGAAAGGCAAAGACAAACTGAATACCGACCACTAAGCCACGAGTGCTTCAACAATCGCATCACAAAATTCAGGCAGATCATCGGGAATCCGCCCTGTCACGACGTTGCCATCCGTGATTGCTGGCACATCATGATAGGTGGCCCCCGCGTTCATCAAATCATCAGTGACAGCACAGTAGGCGGTGACATTGCGTCCACGCACCGTATCTGTACCCTTCTGACGGTCCAGCGAGATCAACACCTGTGGTCCATGACAGATGGCGGCAACAACCTTGCCCGCGTTGTGGATGGCGGCGGTGAAGGTGAGTGTCTTGTCATCCACACGTAGAAAGTCGGGAGCCAATCCACCCGGAAAGACAACGGCGTCGTACTCATCGGGGTTCATCTCCCAGATGCTCTGGACGGTATATCGGTTGCCCTCTTCCAACACATCAAAGGGAATGGTGTGTCCAAAACGACCCGTGATGGGTTTGCCGGGCCACGCTGGGCGACCGTGAAAATGTCCGGGTGCTTCTTGGGGTAGCGTCCCTACAACGAGTTTCGCACCCGCTTGGCTCAACTGGAGTACGGTGTACATGACCTCGATGTCTTCAAATTCGTGTGCGGTGAGTATAGCAACTCGTTTGCCTGTGAGTTGTTTATTCATAATGCTTGTGTTTTCCTTTGGTGTTCATCAATCGTAGTTACTTTGTGCATGGTCTCCCAAAAGACGCCGTTGACGAGGGGTAGCCTGTTCAATAACCGCTGGATTGTACTGGAAATTTAGATAGGGTGGGAATTTCTGTGTAATCATCCGATGGGCGTAGTGAATCATGAAAGTATGGCGAATCCGGTTGCTGCGGTTGGCTGCCCCACGATGCCAGATTTCGCTGCGGAAGAAAATGCAGTCACCTGCTTTGCCAAGGAAACTTTGCTCTTTGATGCCATTCCACACATTTTGATCGCCAGCGGGTTTACACCCCGAACGATGACTGCCCGGGATAAGTTTGGTCGGTCCCAATTCTTCGGTCATGTCATCGAGGTAGACATGAGCAGTGGTAATGAAGATAGGCAAGCGTACACGCGGGTCTGCAAGGACATCTTCGGGCATGGTGATGGGGAGCCAGTCGGTGTGAAGCCCTTGGTCTGGTCGCCCCGGGCCAACCTGCCACGTGTGCATACTGACGATATGACAATCACGACCGTGAATCGCCTCGACCAGTTCAATCATGCCCGGCTTATCAAGGTATTTGAGAAAGAGCGGGTCACGATTAAACGCGGCGTTGATGCATTTCTGCATATGGCCGTCACGCTCCACAGACAGACTAATGTCAAAATTCTCTGCAATAGGGGGCAAATCCTGTGCAGCAGTACGCAGTTCGGCGACCTCATCGGCATTCAGGAAATTGGGGAAGTAGACAAAGCCATCCCGCTCCATTGCTTCGAGTTGTGCCTCTACCGTGTCGTAGGCCACAAGTTTTACTGCATCACTCATTGTTTGTACCTCACTCCATTATTGCTCTATCAGGTTTAACATCCCGATTCAACGTATCTAACGATTGACTACTGGTCATCATTTGCACAGAATACCATAGCCATTTTGGACGCGCAAACACAAATTTTTACACGCATTGCATTTTTTGCGGAGCTACTGTAAGCTGTATGAGGCATTAGCCTGATCCATATCATCAGATAGAATTCGTAACGAGGAGGTGAGTCATGACAAAACCATCGGATAGACTATCCGTTTCTACACTCGTCGGTAACGGCATTCCCGGTTACTCAGACCAACAAATCAACAATCCCTATGGGGTCATCATTGGCCCAGACGGTGCCCTATATTTCTGCGACTTGGATAACCAGCGAGTTCGCCGTTTTGACTTCGAGACAGGCAAAATGACAACGGTTGCAGGCAACGGGCAACGTGGTTATAGTGGCGATGGCGGTCCCGCAACTGAAGCGTCATTGAACATGCCTCACGAAATTCAATTTGACTCACAGGGGCATCTCTATATTGTTGAGCGCGATAACCATGTTGTGCGCCAAGTCTGGGAGGGAACAGGCATCATCTATACATATGCCGGAACAGGGGAGCCAGGCTTTTCTGGTGATGGTCGTCAAGCGACATCGGCACAGCTATGCCAACCCCACAGCATTATCTTTGACATCGATGACTATATGCTCATCTGTGATATTGGCAATCATCGCATCCGGTATGTAGACCCTTACAGCGGCGTGATTGGCACCTTTGCTGGAACGGGGGCGCAAGAGTCGACACCGGATGGCGTACTGTTGGAAGGCGTACCCTTAAATGGCCCACGCACAATGGTGTTTGATTTCAACGGTAGTATTTATCTTGCTCTGCGTGAAGGGAACGCCATTTATCGGATTGATGTGGATCATGCGACCATTCATCATTTAGCGGGTACAGGTGAAAAAGGCTATAGCGGCGATGGTGGTCCGGCGAAATTGGCACGACTGGCGGGACCAAAAGGGTTGGCCTATGGCAACGACGGGACACTCTACGTCGTTGATACGGAAAATCATGTGATTCGTGCTATTGACCTCGACACGAATATCATTACGACCGTGTTGGGGACAGGCGAACCCGGTGATGGTCCTGAACCTGACCCACTTCAATGTCGGATGGTGCGACCGCATGGGGCGTTTGTGGATGAGGCGGGGACGCTGTATGTTGGTGATAGTGAGGCGCATCGGATACGGCAATTGCGCTAACAACAATCATTCAGTGTTTTTTGTAAGGTGATAGAATGAAAAAATTAGTACACGACAACAAAATAGGTCCAGGAATTGCTTGGTATTCGGAGGAAGATTGGCATCGTTTGAAACAGATTGCGGTCGATGCGGATGAGTTAGATGATACCTACGAAGACTGGGTAGCAAATGTTGAAAGTGCCATTAAACAATTTAAGATGCAAGGACTTCACGCGACAAAAACGCCTGTCAGTCTTGCTTATATTGAATTGTGGTGTGAAAAGAACAATCGTCCTCTGGATGGAGCAGCAAGAGCGGCCTATGTTACCGAACAACTCCACAAGAGAGATGAGTTGCTAGCGTCATTGCCCTCACAGTCAAATCCAATTGCACCTAACCATCAGACCGATCTTCCATTGCCACAGCGATTTGAACAACTGATGGAGAGTGGCAAGGGACAGTCCAAAGAACAATTCTTAAAGACAATTGACGATCTCTTTGAACAAGGACGTGATACGTCAACACCACCGCCTTATCCTTATGACAAAACGACGAATACGATTCGATTGCCAAAGAAAATTGTCAGGGAGTTACGTAGGCTCCTTAATAAGGGACAGAAACCACAGGCGATGAAACGCGTCGCCAAACTGACTGGTGCAGGACTTCGAGTCTCAAAAGACTATGTGGATGAGTTAGCAAAAAACAAAAAGTAGATAACGGTTACGATTGAACACAATAAAGGGAAAACATATTATGATACGAATAGCCACATCATCGTGGACACTACACAATACGCTGGGGCAGGCGCGCCATGCGTTGGATGAACAAGGGGGCACAGTCTGCACCCATGAACCCGCCAGCGGCGCATTGGCGTTGATGGATTTGCCAGCATTTGTCGCCAAAGATGGCATCAAGGTTTTGGAAATCACCGAATACCATTTTCCACACACGGATGACGTATACATTAATGAGTTCAAGTCAGCACTGACCGATGCCGATGTCACGTTTGAGAATCTACTGATTGGTGTTGGCAACCTCTCTGGTCTCGATGAGGAAACATGGCAGGCTGATATCGAGCATAACAAACGGTGGCAGGAGATTGCAGCTAAGTTAGGCGCAAAGGGGACGCGGCTGGATTGTGGTGTTGATCCGGCCACACCGGAAACACGCGCACGGAGTAGTACTGCATTACAAGAGTTGGCTGAATACGGTACGAGATTGGGATTGACAACGGCGACAGAGAATTGGCGCACGACCAGTCTCTATCCCAATGACTTGCTCGATATTATGGAGCAGGTAGACCAGCCGCTCAAATTGGTGGTTGACTTTGGCAATGCCACCAAGACAGGAGATAAATATGGAACGCTCAAAAAGTTGATGCCAAAGGGGACATCGTTGCACTGCAAAGGCTTGTTCCCTGATGGCGAACTGGATGTGGCGGAGTTTCATCACTGCCTGAGCATTGTCCAAGAGGCTGACTTTGATGGGCATATCTCGCTGATTTATGATCGCTATGATGATGAATGGGGCAAGGTGTTGCGGTTGAAGGAAGAGACGCAAGCCTTTTTTAACATCAGCAGTAACTAGATTACAAGTATCTATTTGAATAAAATTTAACACTTAGGCTATCGCCCCTCACTATGTTACAATTTCACACGAGAATTATGTAAGATTTATCGTATCATCTTGTCAATAAGTAAGACTGAGAATGCTATGATGAATGATGGTCTCGGCTTAGGTGAGTTTTTACAAAGGAGAGTCACGATGGGTAGTCCAAAAAAAGTTTCAAGACGTACATTTCTCAAATCGGCGGGGATGGTAGCGGCCTCAGCCTATTTGGTTGCCTGTGCCCCCGTTGCGGAGCCTAGCACATCCTCAGGGGATGATGGCGCCGCTTCGGAGTCACAAGTTACGCTGACGTTGACCCACTGGGGTGGCGAAAGTGAAGCCACGTATATGCAGTCGCTGGCCGACAATTTTATGGAGGCCAACCCATCGATTTCGATGGATGTGGTCCAGTTCCCGGCCAACTATGATGAGAAGTTGCTGACCATGATTGCAGGTGGCACACCACCAGATGTACAGATGACCTTGCGCTTTACCTACTTCAATTTTGTTGCCAAGGGTGTTGTCATCAATCTACAACCATATCTGGATGCCACAGACTTCGACCCAGATCAATATTATGAAGTTGGGTTGCGACCGTATACCTTCCGCGAGAATCTGTATGGCTTGCCACGTGAAATTGATGAGTGGGTGATTTTCTATAACAAGAACCTCTTTGACGAGGCGGGTGTGCCTTATCCAAGTGGCGATTGGACTTGGGATGATCTGACCACCAATGCACAAGCGCTCACCAAACGCGATGACGAGGGGCGTGCCACGCAGTTTGGCTATGGGTTTGCCCACTTGGGTGGTGCCAAGGCATTTGATGGCTTTGTCTATCAGGCAGGCGGTCGTTTGGTAGACAATGAGGATGATCCGACTAAGTTCATGATGGCCGAACCAGAAGCGGTTGCTGGCGTTCAGTTTATGGCCGACCTCGCCAATGAGTATGGCATCATGCCATCACCACGCGAGCGTAATGACTTGGGTTCTGTCAACGATCTCTTTGTGAGCGGCAAGATTGCCATGCGGTATGGTGAGTTCTGGTCCAACTTGCAATTCCAGCAGATCGAGGACTTTGAATGGGACATTGCTGCACCAGCACAGGGTGCGCAACAGGCCACATGGGTTGGCGGTGCCTGTTACACGGTTAGTTCACAGACCGACTTTACCGATGAGGCCGTTCAATATGCGATCTACGCATCCGGTCCAGAAGGCTCGACGGTTGTGGCTGAAAATCTGGCCGGTGTGCCGTCCGTCAAAGCCGTAGCCGAGTCACCCACATTCTTGGAGAACACGCCACCAGATAATCTCCAAGTCACGTTGGATGTATTCGACTACGGTGTGCAACCACCAATGCTGCCCACATTCAGCGAATGGAACCGTCTCATCCAGAGCGCGCTCGATCCTGTGTGGACAGGCGAGCAGACAGCGGAAGCCGCACTGACCGCCATTGCCGAAGAAGCTCAAGGCTTTATCGACCAAGGGCAGGAGATGTTGAAAGACATTTAATTTTAGTTAATAGTTAATAGTTAATAGTTAATAGTTGGTAGCTCAGTCTTCACTATTAACTGTTCACTATTAACTATTAACTGATACGGGGGTTATGGCGATGCAAGCGACTGCGACTGGTATCAATCGACTCGGGTGGCCTACGGGGCGGATGGCTCGACAGGAGGCACTGACCGGGATTCTGT
>JBCCFC010000694.1:0-7314 GCA_039029935.1 Chloroflexota bacterium | reverse complement strand
TTCTTGTGGTGTCACTTGTCGTCACTTGTCATCAAGATGGACTCTTCTTGTGGTCGAGCTTTTCCAAATGCTCATGGGTAATGGATAAATCATCAAATCCTAAGTCATTTGGCTTTCTTGCAATAGTCAACTCATATCGTAAACGGGTATTGTTTAATTCGGCTTCCCCACCCCAATTATCACGGATCGTTCGATGAACCAACATCTCCACGATAAAGCGCATCTCTGGGGCATAGTAATCCTCATTATATTGTGTAAACAACTCACTGGGATCACCCCGCTGTGTGGTAAATGCGGCTTTGAGGTCCATCTCCGCCAAACTAGATAAAAGTTGCAAGGCATCAAACAGATTGCTTTTGCCAGAGGCATTGGCCCCCGCAACAATTGTTAGGGGGGTAAAAACCATCTCAAAATTTTGAAATGATTTAAACCCATTAATTTCCATTCTTGTAATCATTCTATCGACCTGTTGATTATTGATTATTTCAGCCAAATTACCTTGGATGTAATGGTATACGTGTTCTACATATCGTGCAAATTGCGAATCCACCTCAATAAAACACGCACAAATACGTCGAGGGAGACTTTCATGTATGGCACACATGAAAGTCTCCCTCGATACAGCCTCAACAATTGATTTTGTATAGAATTTTTACGCTCTATTATAGATGACTGGCATCTGCCCTTTCCAGGTCTGCCAAGCATCATCGTCCGCGATCAGGTCCGCCATAAAATGCCCGACATTGATGCGACTGGTCTTTCCGGCATCAAAGAGCGGACTTCTAATTGGTGATGGGTGCAAATCGTACTCGGTGACAACATCCTCATCAATGAGACCATCGGGGCGGACCGCCACCCACTCAACCATGCTATCATTCTGCCCAATCGTGTTTCTCAAATGCTCTGCGGCCTGTTCATTATCGGGATGAGGTGGTAAGAGGAGGCGTAGCAGCACCAGCACACAGGCCTCGGCAAAGGAGTTGCGTTCATTCAAATCGGGATTACGGTTGCCCGTTGTATTCATCAGCACAAATTTGGTTGAACCCTCTGGTGAATTGGCTTTGATAGCCTTACACAGCCGGCGGGTGGCATCGGTCACAAGCCGACGTGGATGACCAAAAATGCCCTTAAATGTGAGGTTATGCCCTAAGCAGGATGCGACGGCGTCACAGCCTTGCACATGCTGGGCAAGCTCGGCATCGCTCAAATCCAGCACAGCACCTTGGATGATAGACAAACGATCATGGTTGCGGGTGGCTTCGGGTAATTTATGCGGCGAGCGCACGATGGCCTTCACAGAATGTCCACGATCCAGCAATTGTTCGACAAGCAACCGTCCTGTTGCACCCGTTGCCCCAACGATAAGTATGTTCATTTTGCTCTCCTTTTTCAATTTCTTAGTAAATCACAAACCAGTAAATCACAAACCGGTAAACCCGCCAGGTTGGCAACCTGTGTTACTCTTCCGGCAACTCAACGCGGATGACCGAAATCAAGGGCAACCCCAAGTTACGCACTTTTCGCAGCAGCCCAAACAGTGCAGCTTGATCCGCCACAGTGCCCGCTAACAGGGTGTTGCCACTGTCTTCCAGCGTCATCGACATCTCCTCAAACCACGTGTGCCATTGATGACCCAGATGGCCTTCGAGCCGGATTTGATAAAGCGCAGGTTGGCTCAATATTGATTTTGGTTTCTGTTGATTTGACATGTGGTTATTGTAGTAGATTGGGTGCAGGTTGTCGGCCTACCAAAGTTCTATTTGTAGATGTATTTAAGCGGTGGGGGTTCTAGTCATGAGGTTCTAGTCATGAGGTTCTAGTAGCGAAGTTCTAGTAGCGAAGTTCTATTGAAGTAGACCCAATTCGCGGGCGCGGTTGACAGCCTGTGTGCGGCTTGCAACCCCTAACTTGCCAAAGATATTGTTGACATGTTTTTTCACCGTACTCAGAGCGATGACCAACTCGTCGGCGAGTGCTTGGTTTGTGTGACCAAGTGCAAGCAAGCGTAGCACTTCGAGTTCGCGCTTGCTGAGGGGTTCAATAAGCTGTTGATTTGGATCATGGGCTGGTGCTTCCTCGTTAATTTGGGCTGGCATCACTGCCAATAGATGAGTCACATAGGTTGGCATCGTCCCCTGTGTGAGGCATTTGGACAGCAGCATCTGCATGGGTTGCCCCTCATCGACAAAGAGCCGGAGGTAGCCTTCTGGCTCAGCGATTGTCAAAGCGCGCGCCAATGAGGTCAGTGCGGATGATCGATCCGCCAAAGCGTCATGTGCCAGTGCTTGGAGTACCAGAAGCTCAATCACGCTCCCCATACGCCCCTGCATTTCGGCGGCTTGCAACAGTCGATCCAACAACCCCATCGCCTGATGAAGGTCGCTGTGCGTAGGTGTCTCTCTATGCTGGGCAATGAACAGTCGAACAAGTGTCATATGCTCAAATTCACGCAAATAACTCAGGTCGTCCTCAACTGATAAGTCCTGCTCTCGTACCCACGCCCATGCCTCGGCCAATCTACCCTGTGCAATCCACACCTTAGCCCTCAACGCCGCGACAGGACGGACAATCGGGATCGGTGTCGGGTAATAAAGCCGCTCGGCCTCGTCAAGCAAGGCAATGGCGTCATCAAATGCAGCCTGAGACGCTTTGAGCCGCGCTTTGGCAATACAAAGACGATAGGGGAAATCAGGCAATGCCGCATGTAGCTCAAAAGACGTGCTGGTCGCTAGCTGCTCTCTTGCTGCCTCCACCTCACCGCGCTCATGGTGGAGCATACTCAGCCCAAGATGGAGGTCAGCCGTCCCCTGCAAGACAAATTTGTCCTGCTTGGTGCTATTGATGTCTGTGATATTGGTATCCGGTGGATTCATGTAGGATGCGACAAGTTTCAGAGAGCGTTCATAGGTGCGGACTGCCTCGTTGAGGCGACCCTGTGCGATCCTCATATCTGCCAGCCCAAATGTACCGCTAATGGCTGCGACCTTATTGCCAGTCGTCTGAAATCCCGCCATAGCCGTTGTCAACCATTGATGTGAAGCCTCTAACTCACCCCGCCCCCAGTAGGAAAGCGACAAGATCGCAGCGGGAACAGCACGCGACAGCGCATCGTCTTCGGGGAAAAAGTCGAGTGCCTGCCGCGCATAGACCATCGTGCTGTCTACATCCCCCCGTGTTTGGGCTTGATAGGCACGAGCCGAGGCAATTGTGGCAGGTAGCGAGCAGAATTCGGCTTGGTCCACAACGACCATGCGGTTACTTTCTGACTGGCCGCTCTGATCTGACAGGGTGTTCCGCCACTGCTCTGCATCACGCAAATAGGGTTCAGCCGCCTCTATCTCGCCCTCATTCAATAACGACCACGCATAGCCAACGCTGAGAACGGGTCTGGTCTGTAGCAAAGTCTCTGGTATTGCCTGCACCCAACTTAGCCAGCGATCCGTCTGTAACTGCCTGTCCATCTCTCGCCACACAAGTTCGGCCAAATCCGCCACACGTGCAAAATCCTTGGCAGCAAGCGCATGATGGATAGCGTCAGCCTGTAGACTATTTTGCTCGTACCATACACTTGCTCGTTGATGCAAAAGTGACACATGTTCTGGCTGTTCTTCCTGCAAACGCGTTTGCAACACGTCGGCAAAGAGGTGATGATAGCGATACCATTGGCGTTGGTCATCCAGCGGTACGATAAACAGATTGCTGCGCTCCAACGTCGACAGCATCCCTCGACCATCCCCTTGTTGCGTGACAGCATCGCACAGTGCGCCATGTAAGCGGTTCAGAATGGACGTTTGCAACAGAAAACTGCGAATCGGCGCAGGCTGTTGCTGCAAGACCTCTTCGATCAGATAGTCGAGAATAAAATGATGGCTACCCGTAAAGGCGTGGACAAAACGCTCAACAGAATTGTTCTCTGTCTTGCCCGTATCTGTTCGCCCACGCATGGAAATTGCAGCCAATTGCAGGCCAGCAATCCAGCCTTCGGTGCGTGTTGACAATGCCTCAATTTGTGTCGATGACAACGCTAACCCCATCACCTGATTGAAAAACTGATCGGCTTCGTCAAAGGTAAAACATAGATCGGCGGCTCGCACTTCGGTCAAATGGCCTCGTGCGCGTAATCTTGCCAATGGCAGGGCAGGGTCCTCACGCGTGGTAATGACCAGATGCATTTGTGGTGGCAAGTGTTCCAGCAAAAAGATGAGCATATTGTCAATCTCAGAGGTATCAATCACATGGTAGTCGTCTAGGACAAGCATAAAGGATTCAGGGATGTTTGTAATCTCATTGAGCAATGTCGTCAGCATGGTTTCGATTGACGGTGGTTGTGGTGATTGGAGTAGGACCATCGTTCCCGCACCCAGATTGGGCGCATTGGGAAAGGTTGCCTGTAATGACGCAACGAAGTAGGCCAAAAAGCGAGTCAAATCGTTATCGCCATCATCCAGCGAATACCACGCGGCGGGCTGTCTGCTTGCTGCAAGCCACTCGCTCACCAGCGTGGTTTTGCCAAACCCAGCGGGTGCGGAGACGAGGGTCAGCTTGCCACTCACTCCCGTCATCAGCCGCTCAACTAGGCAACTGCGCGTCACCAGTGTGGATTGGGTTGATGGGATATAGAGTTTTGTGGTCAAAATTGGTATCGACATAGATTGAGGTTCAAACGTCCATACTAATCAGCATACGTCTTTGAAAGATAGTCCACCATACGCTCACAGGCTCTTTCCAATGACTCATCCGGTGAGGTCAACGAAATACGCACATGCCCCTCCGCGCTGGGACCAAAGCCATCACCAGGCAGGACAGCAACTCCTGTGCCTTTAAGCAAGTCTGCGGCAAACTCATAGGCGGTCAATCCGGTCTGGCGAATATCAATCAACACAAAGACACCGGCTTCGGGGTGGCGCAGATGCAGTTTGGGCAAGCCTATCAAACTGTCACAGACCATGTTGCGACGACGCAGATACACTTGGCGCATCGTCTCCACCTCATCGGCCCCGATGGTGAGCGCGGCCTGCAATGTGTCTTGGATAAACGGAGCGATGCCAAAAGAGATATTGGCAAAAAGAACACCCATATGATGGATCAACTCAGTAGGGGCAACCGCCCAGCCCGCACGAAAGCCAGGCATGGCGTGCGATTTTGAGAGACTGTGCAGAATGACGGTACGTTCGGCCATGTTGGGCAGGTCCGCAGGGCTGATATGTGGGCAGTCATAGGTGAACTGCCCATAGACTTCATCGACCATGATCCAGAGATCGTGCTGGATGCAGAGTTCCGCCAGCCCTTCAAGCTCCTCCTGCGAGGCCACATTGCCCGTTGGGTTGGACGGGGTGTTCACCATAATCAGGCGCGTATTAGGTGTGATGGCAGCGGCGATGCGATCCACATTGATCCGGAAATTTTCTTCAGGACACATTGCCACCTGCACAAGCTTGGCCCCTGTCGCCTGCACCAACCCAAAATAGGTAGAGTAGGTCGGCTCCAGCACAATCGCCTCATCACCTGCTTCGAGAATACAGTTTGCAGCGAGATACAATCCCCCCTGTGCGCCAAAGGTGACACATACTTGGTGGCTGTCAATGGGTACAGCATAGCGTTGATTATGCGCATCGACAATGGCCTGTAACACCTGCGGTTCACCCCGTAACGCTGTGTAGTGATTGCGCCCTTTGCGTAGGCTGTCGATGGCTGTCTCAACCAACATGGTCGGTGCGCCCATTGAGGGGTCCGCTCCCGGATCGCCAACGGTTAAGACGATGATATCTTCCCCTTGCTTATAGCGTTTCTGGGCCTGCCAATGAACGTCCCAAGCATTATTCGCCTTTGTTTTCATTCGTTTTGTGATAGATGAATAGTGCAATTATTGAACTCCTATTAATCACAGATTACCAATCTGTGATACTGGCTTAGG
The DNA here is from genome assembly GCA_039029935.1 of Chloroflexota bacterium. Lineage (GTDB taxonomy): Bacteria > Chloroflexota > Anaerolineae > Caldilineales > Caldilineaceae. The sequence continues at coordinate 1,400 of JBCCFC010000694.1, read as the reverse complement.
CCATTCCACAAAATAAAATACCCGTTCAGTAGGCATGCCCTCGTGCCGGTTCGACCCGCACGAGGGCGTGCTGACTGCTCAAACTTGGGTAATTATTTTTGTGGAATGGACTTAATGGATCATTTTAAATACTGATCAAAAAAGGTCACAGTCCGTTGGATAAAAACTGTGTCACCAGCCCCCCGGAAAGTATGAGGCATGGTATCATAGGTAAAACACTCAACCGTTTTGCGCAAGCCTTGAAGCTGTGTACACAAATTGAGTGACCATACCAAGGGTACTTGGTCATCGAGTCGCCCATGATGGATGCTGACTGGCGTACTGATACGGTCATAATGGTTGGCAGGTGAAATTTCCCAGAGCGCTTGAACTGTTGGCTTTGCATCCGCAGGCCAATTGCCGCGTACACCATCGGTGAAAAAGAGGACACGTTCATGGTTAAGCTGTTCATCACCGCTCATTGAGCCGTAGACGACTGCTGCTTGCACTGTCGGGTTAACCGTGATGACACGTAACGTGATACCGCCCCCCATGCTATGCCCCCATAACCCAATGTTGTTGGGGTCGATTGAGGCTAAAACGTCGGTTGTTTCGGGCAATTGATTGGATACCCCACCCTGTTTTTGAATGATGCCAACAAGGTCCAGAATGTCAATGGCATAGCCCACACGAAAATCACTGCTCCCCGTGAGTCTGCTGTAATTGGGGTCACTGTCAGAGGGTGGATGGTTGCGGTAGTTGGGGTGGATGGTGACATATCCCGCTTCGGCTAAACGGTCCGCATAGCGTGTTGTATAGGCAAACGTGTTATAACGTTCAGGTGTGACATAGCCATGTAGTACCAACACCACAGGCGCAGGCGTTTCAGGGCTGGCATTCACAGGCACATTCATAAAGCCATGAATATCTAGCATTTCGCCGTTCCCTGCATCGCTCTGATAGCTGACGAGATAGCGCAGAAATGGCCCAGCCGAGCCAAGAAACTGCGTAATCACAAAACGTCCTGTGCCATAGGAAGGGTCTTCCAGTCGAGTGGACAGAGCATCGACAGTAAAACCAGTATATTCCTCATTCACCTTAGCAGAAGGGGGAATGATCGCGGGACCTGCAATGGGTGGTAATAAGCCGTCATCGGTGATTATGTCGGTTGGTGAAATTGTGGTTGATATGGATACATCAGCGTTGGCATTGGTGATAGCATCCGTCCCTGTGACGCTATTCGTGTCCTCTGCACCAACACGAGCCTGCGCTTGACGATCACGGGCAGAGATAAGTGCTTCTTGGATTTCGTTAATGGTCTCTGGTGAAACGTTGGCATCTGAGCAACCTGCCAACACAATTGAAAGGGTATAGACAAGGGCAAAAACGATACAAATTTGATGTTTCTTCATGCTATCTAC
>JBCCFC010000693.1:0-7323 GCA_039029935.1 Chloroflexota bacterium | reverse complement strand
TACTGTGATATCGTCATCCGGCGGCATCTGCATTTTTTCCTTTGAAATGAACGATACATCCGGTTCTCGTTTAGGAAGCCCATCCTTAAAATCATACGTTGCCGACGAATCAAAGACATAGCCCAATTCATCGTCTTCGACATAATTCCAAAGATAGTAATTTAATTTTGAGCCAACGTTGCCATGTAGTGCGGTTGCCATCTTTCGTGTTTCCCCATCAGGTGCTAAGTGATACGTTTGGATAAGGTTTGTATTTTTTAAAGTGTGATTGGCTGCAACAGTTTGCATGACTGCCTCCTGATTTATCCCAAAAGCTATTTAAAATCGTGTTGATACCCATAGAGTATAACACAGATTCTCAGGTTGCTCGTATCCGTTCATATGATTTTACGTCTTCTGTTTGTTCTTCGATAATTTTGACAAATATAACGAAATACGGTATTATCAGGTGTAAAGTTTTTTGCAAGAATTTATGTGTCTATTTTTTACGACGGTTCTGGAACCAATACAATAAAGGTAATTCATATGACAACAGAAACACGTATGTCAGCAAGCGTCTCTACTGTTGTGGCCCCTGTCGATACACAGGATAGAACAATCCTATATCCGGGAAATATCCCAAAGGCAGCCGATGCGTCCAACAATGCGCCGCAGAAAACTGTTGACAATGGCTATACTCAGTTTGATTTATACAAGAAAGTGACCAAATCGCCGAATGGGGTTCATCCACATACTATAGACTATCTCTATGGACCCTATCCGAATTGGCCGCGTACACACGCTGAGGCTACGCGCCGTTCGAAAGGCCCATACACGCTTGAGAATGTTGCGCCCCTTCTTGCCAATGAACCGATTGAACTCTATAACGGGTGGCCTATCTGGCAGGTAGAGAACGTGGATAATCATCATTGGCCGAAGAATATTCTGGAAGCCTATGACCGACCACGCGGTCCCTATACACTGGAAAACATTGAAACAATTATCAGCGAAGAATCTATGGAAATCCTTCATGGATGGTTAGTGTGGAAGCCAATGACAAATGCATTAGAACGAACAATCCTTGCCAACACAGACAAGACCATGAGTATGTTTGCCATTCATATCGGCTTTGGTGTTGTCTATCCAGACAACACGGAATACCTGATGAGCAATGGAGATGTCTTAATCCCTGACGCCAGTTTAATTTCGTGGGAACGAAAACGAGCCAATATGCAACCGCATGGAACCAATGATCGACCTGTCTTTAAGGGCGGTCCTGAGTTGGTGATTGAAGCACGTTCACCCTCGAATACACGCAAAGAGGAACGTGAAAAGCGGACAAAGTATTTTGCCAATGGTGTGGAGGTTGTGTGGGATGTGGATGAGAAGCGTCAGAAGATTTGGGTCTATCATGACTTTGCACCCACCACACCAACTGAATACGGCATTGATGATACCATCACCTGTGAATTTCTTCCGGGCTGGCGACGCCGTGTAGCGGACCTGTTTGAAGAGGAACTTTCAATGGAGGTTGCTGCTGGGGAAATTATCGAGGAGTCACGGGATGAAGGTATAGCCATTGGTGAAGAACGAGGTATAGCCATTGGCAAGGAAGAGGGAAGAACCGAGGGGATAGCCATCGGCAAGGAAGAGGGAAGAACTGAGGGGATAGCCATCGGCAAGGAAGAGGGAAGAACCGAGGGTATTCGTCAAAATATACTGGTCACGCTACCTTTACTAACCCAGGCTTGTTTCGGGGAACCGCTATCTGACGATGTTGTGCAATCTCTGCAGTCGCTCGATGTAGAAACATTGCAATCACTTCAAGCTTCAGTCGCCACAAGCGGTAGTTTGGATGCATGGTTGGCACAGATAGCATAGGTGTCTTGCATCATGCTTACACACGTCTCCAAGAAGCCGAGTTTTTGCCAAAAACTCGGCTTCTTTGGGTACTCGTCTGACCTTGTAATTCATTGCCTATTGAACTTAGTTACCATCCATCCGTCACCTCACCTTCCTCTGAATCATTCGCCCATCGCGCCCGTCCCTGCCGCGCCATAAAATAGGTGACGGCATCAGCTCGTGGCGGCGCAATATTCCCCGTCGATGGATAGGTGGCAATGGCCTCCTCGACAATATCTACACCCAACCCAGGCGAATCCGGCACAACCATATGCCCATCCACAATCGTCGGCTGTGGCTCGATGACCTCATACCGTTGAGGCACATCATCTTCAAGATGCTCCAAAATCAGGAAATTGGGCAAGGTTGAGCAAAGATGGAGTGCGGCAATTTCGGCCAGTGGACCCAGCGAGCCATCATGTGGAGCAAAACCGATATAGTGTGCTTCCGCTAACGCCGCCATCTTTTTCATCTGCAACAGCCCGCCAGCGCGTCCCGTATCCGGCTGCACGACATCGACAATCTCACGCTCAATCAACTCACGTACGCCGTAGTTATGTGCATGACGCTCGCCCGCAGCAATGGGCAAATTCACCTTATCGGCTACTTTGGCGATGGCCTCGATATTCTCTGGTGCAACGGGGTCTTCATAAAAGAGAATGTCATATTCTTCAAGAGCTTGTCCCATGCGAATGGCATCCCGCGTCGTCAGCCAAGGCGGGCCATGCACATCGACCATGATATCGATATCGGGACCTAGTTCCTTGCGAAGAGCCTCCACACGGCGCAGTGGCTGGTCCACACCACCCGTCTTGATGGCTGTAAATCCCCGATCCACCATCTCCTGCGCTCGTTCCGGTGTATGCGCGTGTGGATAGAGTCGCAGCTTGTCCCAAATTTTGCCACCCAGCAGATTCCACACAGGCGTATTGAGTGCCTTGCCCTTGATGTCCCACAATGCCATCTCAATCCCTGTAATCGCCCCACCACCGACAACGCCTGTCATGCCATGCCCCATCATGGCAATAAACATCTTCTGCCACAACGACTCAATACGCATAGGGTCCTCGCCAATCAGAATCGGCGTCAAATCCTGGATGGCCGTCTCCACCACACGCGGCCACCCACTTGCCTCGCCCACACCATAGATGCCCTCATCGGTAAATACCTTGACAAAGAGCCAGTTGCGTGACTTCCAGCCTGTGCTACCGGGGACACCCGCATGCATGAGATAGGTTTTGATGTCTGTGATTTTCATGGTTTCTCCCGTGTATACTGTTTTTGTATGATTGTAATTTGACAATATGGTCGCGTATATGGTATCATAAAATGATAGCTTAATCAATTGTTACGAACCAGCGAGATTCAATCCAGTGAGTATCCAGCCAATCGTCGTCGATACCAATGTCTTCGTCTCAGCCTTACTTAATCCTTTTGGAAAGAATGCCGATGTCCTCGAATTGTGCTATCGAGGTACGTATCAACCCGTTATGAGTACGGCCTTATTCTTAGAATACGAAGACGTTGTCAATCGAGAAAAAAATTTTTTTAAACGATGTCTTTTGACACCGAATGAAAGACAACAGGCACTCAATGACTTTTTTAGTGTCTGCCGATGGGTAAAAATCTATTATGCGTGGCGTCCCAATCTTCGAGATGAGGGCGATAATTTTGTCATGGAACTTGCCATCGCAGCGGGCGTAACACACATTGTCACAAGCAATATTCGCGATTTTCGACAGTCCGAGCTATCTTTTCCAGATATCTCTGTTGTGACCGCAGATCAATTTTTAAAGGAGGCCAGATGAGCGCATTTACTGTTCGTTTGCCAGATGAAACTCATAGTCGTTTAAAAGAAGTTGCAAAACAACGGAGTATGAGTATGAATAAACTATTTGAAGAAATGGCCGCGATTATGTTGACTGAATTTGACGCAGAAACCCGTTTTCGAATGCGCGCATCACAGGGATCGGGTACGCATGGTCTTAGCCTGCTACAAACATTGCGCCAGCGTCATCAAGAACAAGGCCGAATGCCAACTGAGGATTCGTATCTCGTAGAACCAAATAACAAAGAGGTATCTGGCGAAGGAGTTAGTAACACAACTTATCAATTTCAATATAATCAGGAATAGTTGATTATGAGCTATAATAGTGCGCATATTTTCATGTATAAGGATGGATGATGACATGCTTTATTTGATGAAGATGCTAAATTGCGCGATATTATTGTGAACGAACAAGCCACAACTATACTAGAGAAGCACATACCTGGGCATTGACGCATCCACAGCTATCTTTGGGACTGCATATGTCACTGAAGGAAATTTCTGAGTATACAGAATCAGGGCTGGCCCAAGAAAAACTGTTGGCAATTGTTACGGATTTGCAAGTGCTATAAAATAAAATTTAGCAGCGACTTCAATATACATGTGAAGTCGCTGCATATAATTCGGGCTTATTCGTGTATACTTAGGAATATCAATGATTTAACTTACACACGTTCAGTGATCACGCCCCGTGCGGTTCTAATCCAAATGGGTACGTTATTTAATTGCCATTCCTTAAGGTAGGATGGGGGCGTCGATGGTTGATATTCGGTACGTTGGCCCCAATATCCTCATGGCTGAAGAACAGACCGCCGCGCCTCAACTGAAAACAGGTTACGCTTGTCATAGAATTGACCTGGATAATCTATCGCAACAATCGGTGATTGCAGCACCAACCGTACTGCCTCATACCGATCCAGTGTACCTGCGCCAGCTAACACATTTTTGACTTCATGCAGATAAAACCACGTCAACGTCTCATGGTAACCACCTGTATCGGTATTTTCGATACCCATGTGCAGGTTGTTGGCCTTGATCAGTGTACGCATAACATCCAAATTGGTGTCATCCGGTCGAGCCACCAGCAGACATGTCACCACAACAAAGTGGGCCGTATGGGTCCATAGTTCTCGACGCATTTTCTTGGCAGCAAACAGTGCATATAATTCGTCGATCTCCGCATCCGGAATGGCATCTATGGTGGACAGCTTTTTCCAGTACACAATTTTGTCATCGCCTGGCTCATAGAAGTCACGGATGCGTGCCTCTTTGGTAAAGCCACTCTTTTCATAGAAACGACGCGAACTTGCATAGCCGTCTGTCCCCGATGTTTCCACAATGAGGATGCGTCCCCCCAACTCCGTGAGCTTGGCCTCCACACGCCGCACAAGCGCACGACCCAGCCCCTTGCCCACACGGTCTGCGCGCATCCACAACATAAGCAGATTCCAAGTACCATTGGTCATCGGTTCAGGTGCGCAATAGGCCACGCCCACAGGTTCGCCATCATCGACAGTAAACCAGAGCGCATCACTGTCACCAGCAAGGTACTGCACCATCATTTCTTCGACAAGCATCAGTCCCGCTGTATCAAACTCACCGCTGTCCTTGAGCAGTGCTAAGAGGGCCTCTTTATCGCTTGCCAGTGTTCGTCTAATCATAATTGCCTTCCAAATGTATACGATAACAAAATAAATGTTTATCACCAATTATACCAAATATGGAGATGAACGACAAAGACAATATATGTTTAGACGCCGAGGCTGTTTAGATGTTGGGGCTGTTCAGACTTCAGATAGCGAATCCCTCATCGCCTCGGTGATAGAACACTTATTGTCCCTATTAAAACTTACCGCTATTCGCCCACTCTTCCTCTGGTGGTACTGGCTCCGCATTGTCCCAATGTTCCACAATCAGCCCATCTTCAATGCGGAAAATATCGACCTGTGCATACGGTACGCCTTCCCATGTGGCCCGCGCTAGTGTTGCCACAAAATTCCCTTGGCCGACCAGCAGTACAACTTCTTGATAGATGAGCGGCTTTTCTTCTGCCAAGGCCAATGGCTTAAAATGCTCCAAACCATCAGGCACTTCTGAATTATGCTGAATATAGGTTTCGGTAGAGATGTAGTTGTCGATGTTGTGTGGATTTTCGCCCATCAACACATCACGAATCAGATTGCGCACCAGTTCTTTGTTGGCCTCGGTCTTGTCCAAATCTGTCACTTCAGTCGGCCCATCAACCGACGTGTGACCCGATGGTGTATTCGGGGAGTAAGCCGCAATCACGTCCCAGTGCTCGATGATCTTGTCATTCTCGTCGGTGTCAAAAAAGTCGGTTGTGACCCACTCGGCTTCACCATCATTCAGTGATTGGTAGACGTGTACAAAGACATATTGTCCATCCTCCAGCCCGCGAACTATCTGAATATCACGTTTGGGATTGCGCTCGATAAATGGATCGAAGAATTCAACAAACCCCTCGACACCATCACGGACCCCCGTGCTATGTTGTGTGTACCGGCTACCTGTATATTTGGTGACAGTTTCACGTGCGTTGCCATCACGGATGCCCTCTAAATAGAGACTTTTTGCGTTTTCTAATTTTTGACTCATGTTTCGTTTCCTCTCTATCTGCTTACCCACTGGGTAAATTATTGAGGACTTGTGTAAGTCCTACTCATATCTGTTGATGGGTACATGATAGCGGTGAAACGGCAATCATGCGAGGGACTATCCCCCGATAGTAGGGTACTTTTTTCGGAATCGCCCCGGACTTATATCTGCTTCGCGGCGAAAGAAGCGGTTAAAGTAAGATGGATCATCAAAGTTGAGCCGATACCCGATCTCTGCAATGGTTAGGTCTGTGTGCTGGAGCAGTCGTTTGGCTTCAAGAACAACCTCTTGACGGATGAGTTGCCCAGGGGTTCGACCCGTCATCTCTTTGACCGTATTGCTGAGGTGGCTGGACGTAACCGCGAGCTGATCGGCATACGCCTGCACAGATTGTTCGATGGTAAATTGCTCTGAGACAAGTTGCTTGAAGTGGCGAACAAGGGTTGAGGGTGCGTTGCTGTTCGATGTTGCGGATGTTTCGTTGAAGAGACGCTGTGAGTTAACAAGTAGCAGATGGAACCACGAGCGTATTGCCGAGTTGCGGCTGAATCGGTCGTCCTCAAACTCATCAACAATGGCATTGACCAAATTGGCACTCACCTCAGCGTCATGCCCATGCAGTGGAAGCGCGGGCATTTCTTCAATCGTATGGAAAAAACCAAGCTCATGCAGGATATTATCATCTCGTTGTCCTTGAAGCAGAAAATCAGCTAGAAAAAGGAGTGCCTGCCCCTCCAATGGGATGCTCGTTTCCCAATAGTGAATCTGTCCCGGCGAGATAAAATAAAGGATGGGCGGCTCAATTGGATACCCATCAAAATCCAAATAGTGTGTGCCCGCCCCACCTGTGATGTAGAGAATCTCGTAGAAGTCGTGTCGATGGGGATAGCTCGCCTGCGCCGTGGCATTGAACCAGTCAAAGCTACCCGTAAAGAAGGGCATCCGCTCACCAGGCGAAGGGAATATATTTTGACTATCCCACTACATACATGGGATAG
>JBCCFC010000692.1:0-7324 GCA_039029935.1 Chloroflexota bacterium | reverse complement strand
GGAGTAGCTGACGGCACAATCTACAACTACTTCAAAAACAAAGATGCCATCTTGATGGGAATCATTGAACGCTTAAGCGAGGCAGAAATACGTGATATGCACGTTGCCGATGCCCAACAGCTTTCGATTGAAGAACTCATCACCAACTTTGTACCGCAACGCATGAAAGAGGCGGATGATGCCTATCCGCTCTTTAAAGCAATCTTCCCTGAAATGCTGACCAATGAAGCACTGGTGCGCCAGATATATGACGAGGTGTATATGCCCGTGTTTCCCATCATGGAACATTATTTCCAAATGCTAATCGAGCAAGGTGCTGTACCGGGGCCATCTGAGGGTGATGGCAAACAGACCCAGATGGCCCCCGCCGTCATGGTCCGCATGTTTGCCAGCCCCCTGCTCGGCATTTTTTTCCTCCGTCTCATGGGTGACGAACATATCAGCGACAATTGGGACCTTTACACAAAGGCGATTGTTGAGTTTTTGTTAAGCGTCTATCAAGGAAGAGTGAAGAGTGAAGAGTGAAGAGTGATGAGTGATGAGTGATGAGTGAGCAATCAACTGTCAACTGTCAACTGTCAACTGTCAACTGTCAACTCTTCCACTTTTCAACCCTTCCACTTTTCAACTTTTCTGAAAGGAGTTGATGAACTATGTGGAAAAATAAAAATAAATTCAATATGTCCGCACAAGAGTTTGTCCAGGATGCACACATGCACTATGCATGGATGCGCGATGAGCAACCTGTTTGTGAAGCGAGAATCTCTGGGTTTCCCAAGTTATATTTGATTACCCGCTATGAAGATGTCAATGAGTTGTTGAGAGACCCACGTGTCATCAAGAACCCAAGCAAGGCGAAAACAGAAGAAGGCAGAAGCGGTGAGGCATGGATGCCAAAGGTCTTCCGACCGCTGATGAAGAATATGTTGAATACTGATGAGCCAGACCATCGTCGGCTGCGCAATCTTGTTCACAAAGGGTTCACGCCACGTCGCATCAGAGAGTTGGAGCCACGTATTGAGGCCATTACCAACCAGCTCGTTGATCAAGCACAGGAGAAGGCATTGCAAGATGGCTATGTTGACTTGGTGCAGCATTTTGCGCTGCCGTTGCCTGTCACGGTCATTGCGGAACTGATTGGGATTCCTGAAGAAGACCGACCAAAATTTCACGGATGGGCGCAGCGTATCGTTGTCAACCCGACACCACTCAACATGGCAAAAGCCCTTCTGCCATTGCGTAATTTTATGCGTTATACCCGCCAACTTGCTGATAAGCGGCGCACTGAACCACAGGATGATCTGCTATCCGCATTGGTGCAGGCAGAGGATGAGGGTGAGCGTTTCTCCGAAGATGAACTGCTGGCGATGGTCTTTCTCCTGTTGGTGGCAGGCTATGAGACAACAGTTGGGTTGATTACGAATGGGACGTTGGCTCTGCTCTCGAACCCTGAGCAGCTAGAGATGTTGCGCAATGATATGTCGCTGATGGACTCGGCAATCGAAGAAATGTTACGCTATGATGGACCATTGAGTGTCGGGGAGATGAATTTTGCCAAAGAGCCGATTACACTGCATGGTGTAACCATCCCTAAAGGCGAGGTCATGTTGTTCTCGATTTTGTCTGCCAACCGCGATGAGCGAGTCTTTGTGAACCCCCATCAACTGGATATTACCCGCTCACCCAATCGCCACTTGGCTTTTGGGCAGGGGATTCACTATTGCTTGGGCGCACCGCTGGCACGATTAGAGAGCAAAGTTGCCTTTAAAACATTGCTCAATCGCTGTCCTGATTTGCACTTGGGTATTGCGCCAGACAAAGTGAAATATACAAATATGCCTATTCTGCATCGTGTACAGGAGTTACCTGTATCGTTCTAGCAACAAACTCATGCACAATCGCACGGTATATCCCCCAATCCCCCCAGTCAGGCGATGTCGTACCCATTGTCCGTAATGTCTCCGCTACAACAGATAGCTGTGCTAATTGACACCACTCCCACCCACAGATCAACTCATCCGGGTCCTGCACTTCGATTTTTGCATCGGCCGAAATCTGGACCAAAAAACAATAGGTGGCGTAGGTATGCATGGTGTCAGTCGAACCATGATGCATGTCATAGGAGATTGCACCAAGGTAATGTTGTATCTGTGCATGATGCGGTTCATCCCCAACAACCTGTCCAGTCTCCTCGTAAACTTCGCGTAGTAGTGTGTCATAGACGCCTTCACCCTCATGGATGCCGCCAGTGGGTAAACGGTAGCCGTTTTCGGGATAAATGCTTTTGAGATGGAGCAGCACACCATCAGCGGGGTCGCCACGATGCATGATGTAGCAGATTTCGGCGCGGCGTGTCCCACTGGTAAGCTGCTCGTGTTCGCCTGTGAGAAAGGGGTGATCAACTATGAGGTGATGATGTTCATGTGGTGCATTGCCCCACTGTTGGTGTAGTGCATTCAGCTCATGTTGTTCAACGGCTTGCAATAATTGCATCTGGTTTGTTCCTTGCCCGCCGAATGCAATTCGGCGTCTAAAATAGAAAGCCTGTTGAAACAGGCTGTGAATTTACGTCACAGCCTGTTTCAACAAGCTTCCCTTTTTAGCATGGGGTTTCAACCCTATGCTTATTCTGCTAACTGCCAACCCTGTAGGTTATGGTCAAATGTCCAAGGCGCGGGATCAACATTGGCCCAGCGGTCTGCATAGACCCATGCATCCAGTGAGCCACTGAGGAAGATATAGGGGACTTCCTCGTGGATGATGCGCTGGACTTCGCTATATTCACCAGCACGGTCGCTCGGCTCACAACCAGGCAATATCATGGCACGTTCGACGAGTTTATCAACTTCTTCGCTCTGGAAGGAGGTCATGTTTAGCCCTTGGTTCGGTACATCGGCGTCGCTTTGCCAGAACGTGCTTGTGGCTGGGTCTGGTCCCAAATTTTCCCAGCCGATGATGATCATGTCATAGGTTTGTCCTAGCAGATGACCTGTGACCATCTCAAAGGGTTGTGCCTCAAACTGGGCATCAACACCAATCACAGCAAACTGTTCTTCGAGCAGTTCACCCGCCTGAACGCGGCGATTATTGTCTTCATTGGTCGTGAGCGATAGCTGTAAGGGGACACCATCCTTGTCCAGAATGCCGTCATCATCACTGTCTGCCCATCCCGCATCGGCCAGATATTGGCTGGCTAGTTCAATGTCATAGGCATAGGGTTCAATCGAGTCATCAAATGCCCATTCCACAATCGGTGAGATATAGCTGCCCAAGCGATAGCCCTCGCCCTCGTAGACCTCATTGATGATTTGGTCATAGTCGATGGCGTGGGCAAGTGCCAAGCGCACGTTGACATCACCCAAAATGGGATGCGGGTCCTGTGCCAAAAGATCACCAGCATCACGTCCAGGCTGTGGGTTGCTGGGATCGCCCAAGTTGAGCGAGATGAAGTGATAGCCATCCGAGGCGTAGCGATACATCGTTGTCCCTGCCACATCATCGAGCAGTGCAATCTCGTCGGTATCCAATGAAACTAAATCAATCTTGCCCTCAACCATCATCTGTTGACGTTCGTCCATATCCGGCACAACCAAGTACGTCCATTGTTCAATGGATGGCGTACCACCTCCGTAGCTATCATTCGGTACAAGTGAGACGCGTTGACCACGTACCCGCTCGCCAAATAGGAACGGACCTGCACCGATGGTTGGCATCTCGCTTTGCGAGTTGGTACGCAGGTCACTGAAATCGTCCGCATAGAGGTGACTCGGCAACAGCGGACGGCGTAATGCCATCAGTGCTGAACAGTTCGGGCTGACCAGTGATACGGTTAGCTCGGTGTCACTGACTGCCTCCACCGACTCGATTTGTTGCATACTCAGACGGAATGGGCTTTGAACCGCCTCATCCAGAATGGCATCATAGGTGAATTTGACATCCTGTGCCGTGACGGGTGTCCCGTCGCTCCAGAGAATGTCGTCACGCAGTGTGAAGGTATAGGTGCGTCCATCATCGGCAATGCCCCATGTTTCTGCCAACTCGGAGGGAATCAACATGCCCGTATTGGCGTCTAGCCCAATCAACACAGGAAAAATTTTCTCGGCGATGTTGATACTGGTGCTGTTTGCACTCAGAATAGGATTCAAGCTCCCTGCATCCTGCGCCACTGCATAGACCACCTCATTTTCACCACGCACATACTCGGCCACAGGTGGGTTGGTTTCTGGTGGATTTACCTCAACAGAGACGTTGCCACCGACAACCGTTGCGACTGGCGTCGGGGCGGCATCAGTCTGTTGGTCTGCACTCTGTGCATTGTCCGCTGCCTCTCCCTGCGCAGGCGTAAACGTTGGCCGTGGCTGCTGCTCAACAAGCGATTCTTCGCCTTCGCTATCACTGCCGCCAAATCCACGAAAGAAGACAACGGCTCCCAAGATGACAATAATCATTAAAATAAGAAATAAATTTCGTTGGTTAGACACAGTATATTCGACTTCCCTTGCTCTTTGTCTGGATTGTTTGATATTTTTAACAGGAAGAAAGGAAGGACAGGAATTACTCTTCCCGACCTTCCTTTCTTCCTGTTAAGTTGGTTTGTTCAATTTTACCAAAAAGTTATGTGTTTAAGCTATTTTGGACTTCATCGGAGCGCAATCATATAGATTTCATAGCGGTTTTGGTGCTAGTTCGCCGCCGTCTGTAAAGACGATAGATGTTCCTTTGCCAGCTTCTATTTCCAACATCGCTTCCTCAACAAGCCTATCCAATACTAATAGACCGGCCTCGGACGCAAGCAACCCATCCCAACGTCTATCATCCTCAGTATAGTTCTCATCCATGATCAGTAGTGAACTCAGATATTCTTCGTCACTCATGTTTATATCCTTGTCCTCTCGCTGCATAGGAAAGTAAAACGTAACACGGACATCCTGTCCGTTACAGGCTGGAAGTCTGTGTTACTTGTTTGTGTCACTACTGCTTCACCCACGGGTCCAACGCATCCCGCAAACCATCACCCAGTAAATAAATCGACAACGATGTCAGGAAGATGAAGAACCCCGGTGCAAGTACCAACCAAGGGGCATCGGTAAAGTTGCCTAGCGAGCCTTGTAGCATGTTCCCCCAGCTTGGCAACGGCGGCCCAATGCCAACCCCCAGATAGCTTAGACCAGCCTCGGCAATGATGGCTCCCGCGACATCAAAGACGGCCACAACAATGATGATGGAGGCAACATTGGGAAAGATATGACTAAACATAATGCGCCAAGGCGAGCTACCGACCGCACGACTTGCAAAAATATACTCTCGTTCACGGAGGGCAAAGATTTGACCCCGTAACAGTCTTGATACACCCATCCAACCAAAGAACCCCACCATCATTGCTAGCCCGATGGGTGTTGGTCGAAAGATGCTTGATAAAATAATGAGTAAAAATAAGACAGGGATGCTGCCTAATGTCATAATAATTGCGTTGACAATATCGTCAATAAAGGTGGCGGCATAATACCCGCTCAATAGCCCCATAAACACGCCAAGGGTTAAGGAGATTAGCGCAACAAAAAAGCCAAATGTCAATGAGAGCCGTCCTCCATAGACCCCGCGTGTAAGGACATCACGCCCTGCTTGGTCCGTGCCCATCCAATGACACTCACCAAGCCCCATCCCAAAACACTCGCCAATGCCACGCATAGATAGGCTTGTAATCTGGCCCCACATGGCCCAGTCACAGCCATCTTCACAAGTTTTTGTAAAATCCTCAAAGAGAGGCCACGACGTCTCAGCCCACGTTGGTGGTTTATTGCGTGTGCGCAGATTGGTATCGGTAGGGTCAAACCCAAGGACGTTATCACCGATCCAAGGAGCGGTGACAGAGATGCCAATCATAAAGAGTAGCAGTAGGGCTGCAAAGACAGATACCTTGTCGCGTAGAAATTTTTCGCCAGCCGCCTGTAAATAAGTTCTCTCTCTGACCGTACTTCCCTGTGTAGACTTGCCGATGGAGCCGTTGCCACTGTCAACTGACCCCTGCTCCGTGAAGTGTAGATTCGACTCTGCCATTGCTACACCTCCTTGTCATAGGTGATGCGAGGATCAACAAAATAGTAGAGGATATCCACCATCAGTAATCCCATAATGCCTAAGAATGAGCCAATGACAAAAAGTGCCATCATCAGCGGGTAATCACGGCTGTTGATAGCCGTGATCCCAAGTCGCCCCATGCCAGGCCAAGAAAAGACAATCTCAAACAGCAGTGAGCCTGAGAGGACCAATAAAAAGATACCGCCTAATCCAGTTACAAAGGGCATCATGGCGTTGCGCAGGACATGTCGAATTAACACTGCATTGCGAGATAGCCCCTTTGCACGGGCCGTGCGCACATAGTCTTGTGTCAACACATCCAGCATCTCAAAACGTAGGATGCGAGAGAAGCCGATCCAGCCACCTGTCGCGGCGACCAATGATGGCAGAATGAGGTGGTGCAATCTATCCAATAGCGAACCATCGCCAATCGTCTGCATACCGCCCAACGGCACAATGCGGAGATATCCTCCCAAGAAGATGAGAAGGAGAAGCCCAAGCCACCAGTCGGGCACCGTGTTGAGCATCACTGTTGTGATTCGGATCACATGATCGGGCCACCGACCACGATTGAGTGCAGCGATGATACCCAGCGGGATGCCGATGGCCGCGCTGAGGATAAGGCTGGCAAAGGCCAACTGGAAGGTTGCCGGGATGCGCTCAATAATCAGATCGATGACAGATTCACCCTTAAAGTGAAAAGAGCGTCCAAAGTCAAGCCGCAAAATGCCTTTGCCACATTTGTCTGCATTGCTGATACAACGACCACTTTGCCAGCTCTCTGGCGTACCAAATGGCAAAATCGTGACCCAATCTTCACCCGTCATCCATGTGACGTACTGTGCAATAATCGGGCGGTCGATGCCGTAAAGACGTTCAAGTCGATCTGCATCCGCTTGGGTGCGCTGCGGATCGTCATCCATAAATTGAAGAGGCCCACCTGGTGCAAGCTGATAGATGCTGAACGAAATCAGCGTTGCAATGAAGAGTAGCACGACTGATTGAAGGCCACGTCTGATGATGTAACGAGTCATGTTTGTTAAGGTTGAAAAGGTTGAAGGGTTGAAAGGTTGAAGAGTGAAGAGCAACTAATCACTCTTCACTCTTCACTCTTCACTCTTCACTCTTCACTCTTCAACCCTTCAACCTTTCTTTACTGTCCTGGGTCTTCCATCACATACCAATCTTCCGAATTCCATCCCAAGCCCAACGGCTTTGGATTGATGCCTTGGATGCGGTTGTTCTG